>DATFMH010000225.1:0-3210 GCA_035267045.1 Balneolales bacterium | reverse complement strand
ATAATGGCCATATCCTTTTGATTTTGGAGTATAGGTTGCCCCCATAAATCCGCCTGTAGTCTTTAGCCACTGCCATTGACCAACGATAGTTGTCCCTGAGTTGTGAGATAAATTATGTTTATGACTATTACTTCCAAGGAGTTGACAGGAAGTTAATATCATAACCGGAATTACGAATAGGAATAACTTACTTCTCATACTATTTCAATCTCCTGGTAAGAATCATACATATTGTAATATTAACGATCTGCCAATAACTATATTTACAATTTAACAGACATTCGGTTAAACACAAAGACATAAGGGTTGAGCACTCAGCAGATTACCAATATGGGTGTCCCTGTTCATGTACATCCATTGGGTAAATGGTGTTTGTAAGCAAGTTGGAGTTTCCAGACCAGTTTCTTAGTGGAGGAATCTATCAGCGCCAATTTTCTTTATTTCATTTATAAATAAGTGAAAGTTTAAAGCCACAATAGATACCTCGAATACCTCGGAATGCCAGTTTAGTAAAGAGGATTATGATTTTCGAATATATTATATCCGCGTTTATCTGCGAAAACCTGCGGCCCAATTCTTCCGCGTTCTAATATCCGGCATCAAATATTTTATCCTTCTTTTCTTTCATTAAACCACTTCATCAACTCATCAACCGGTTTGGTGTTCAGGATCATATCCTTGCTGAAGCGAGCCTTGCGTGCGATATATACGCCGTATTTGATATCGTCAATTCCTTCAATAGAATGGGCATCGGGATTAATTGAAGACATCAGTCCAACTTCACGTGCCTTATTGCCCAGCCTCCAGTCCAGATCCAGCCGGTGTGGATTGGCATTTATTTCAATAGCAACATTATGTTCAGCGGCGTAAGAAACAATTTCATTCATGTCCATATGTCCGGCTTCGCGTTTCAGCAACAAACGTCCCGTTGGGTGACCAAGAATGCATGTGCATGGATTGGCGATAGCATTTTTAATCCGCTTCATCATTTTCTCATGATCCATCTCCAAAGAGAAGTGCACGCTCACAATCACAAAATCGAACTGGCTGAGGATCTCATCCGTATAATCCAGGCTGCCATCGGCCAATATATCCGATTCAATTCCTTTTAGAATACGAAAGTTCTTCTTTTTGCTTTTAAATTCTTCATTCAGTTCTTCGATCTCATCCCATTGTTGTTTCAGGCGTTTCACAGTTAGGCCATTGGCATAGGCAGCCGTTTTTGAATGATCACTAATTCCCAGATATTCATATCCACGTTCCATACAGGCTTCAGCCATTTCCCGGATAGAATACTTACCGTCGCTATAAGTACTGTGCGCATGGATCACACCACGGATATCGGATAATTCCAAAAGATGAGCATCATCATTTACTTCAAAATATTCAAATTCCCCCATGTCTTCCCGCAATTCCGGAGGAATAAAATGGAGTCCCAGTTTTTTAAATATATCTGCTTCTGAAGAATACGATACCGGTTGGTTAAAATCCGTATTCCCTTTTTCATCCAATTTAAATAACCCGTATTCATTTAAAGCCATACCCCTTTCACGAGCGCGCTGACGCATCACCACATTATGCTCTTTACTTCCGGTGAAATACATAAGTGCAGCTGGAAATTGTTCCGGTTTCACAATACGCACATCCACCTGCCGGCCCTCTTCGGTCCTGACCGAGCTCTTAGTCTCTCCCTTACCCAATATCTCCGTCACTTTGGGATGACTTGTAAAAGCATCAAATAAAACCGGTGCATCTTTCAGATCTGCACCGATCAGAATATCGATATCGCCAATCGTTTCTTTTCGGCGACGGAGCGATCCGGCAATAGAGATATTTTTCACCCCGTCTAAATCTTTCAAATAATTAAACATGGGATCAGCTACATCCATAGCCTCATTAAGCAGACAACGCTCGGAATACTGTTCCATCCATTCAATGGATTTAATGATCTTTTCCGCAGATTTTTTACCCAGTCCCGGGAGTTTTGCCACCGAACCGTCTTCGCACTTTTCCCTTAGCTCTTCGACCGTCGTAATATCCAGGGCCTGATGAATCTTGGCGATGTTCTTGGGTCCGAGCCCGGATATATTTAGCCACTGTACGAGTCCTTTGGGTACCCGTTCCTTCAATTCTTCCAGTACCGGTATTTCACCTGTATCAACATAGGCGTATATGTCCTCCGATATCGCTTTTCCAATCCCTTTAAGATCTGTCAATGACCGGTTATCAATATATTCGGTTATTGGTTGCTGCAGGTTTTCAATGGTGCGTGCGGCCCGATCAAATGCAATGGCCCGGAAATCGTTCTCTCCCGCCAGCCGCATCATTATTCCTATTTCTTCAAGCTTCCTGGCGACATCCTTATTGGTAATGGACATATATTGTATCTCGTGTTCAAAAATTTGTGAATTGGAAATATAACAGTAAGACCGCTTATCCGAAATTACAGTTTTTTAAATACTCTAAAAGTGTATACAATCGTATAAACACAGATTTTATTTTATGTCAGATCGCTGAAATAAATCGACCTTTTAAATTGTCATATATTACATAGATATTCGTTTAGTACTAAACATTAATTCTACTGGTAAAATCTCCCATGGTTAAAAACAAAATTTTACTCATTATCTCTACTTTGATAATCATTTCAGGTTGTGCTAAAATACCTGTATATAAAGCTGATTGGAATGCTAAATCCGGTCAGGTTAATCAGCCTAAAGTTGGCCAATTCGACAGTGATGCCCGGCTGGAATACAATGTATTAAATGATAATTCACGATTATATATATCGTTGTCAACCGCTAATCCGGTTACGCAAGCAAAGATTTTACGCAATGGGGTTAAGATATACATAAGTACAAACGGGAAAAAAGATAAAGAAACATACTTACATTTCCCCGATGCGCAAATCAAATTTAATAAACCTTTTAAACCGGGACAGAATAGTAACTGGCAAAATCGTACTAAGAGATTAAAAGAGATGACAGCGCGCATTTATAAAGAAGCGCAATGGCATCAGAATGGTAAAACGAAGATAATAACCCCATCAAAGGGTAAAAATAATTTCGAGCTGGATCTGGGTGCTGATTCTACCGGGTACATAATTTATAAAGTGGGAATACCTCTTTCAGATATAAATCCCGCAGGTTCAAAGAAAATTTCTGATGTAACCATTGGAGTTCATATCGATGGATTTGAACGACCAAAATC
>DATFMH010000224.1:0-3597 GCA_035267045.1 Balneolales bacterium | reverse complement strand
GAAGATTATGGCATTACCTATGTTACGAATGCCACATTTACCGTTGATTCTCACAATAATGATATCACAAAATATATTCCCAGTATTCTCACACAGGATATCACAAGCGGAACCGATCGGGGTGAAGCCTATGAAGGCATGATCGTCAAATTTGAGGATCTGAAAGTTGTCACTAATCAGGCTGATGGCAGCAGTGATTATGGTGAATGGGAAATAGGTTCCCGTCAGGGTGGTGATGCAGCCGCTGATACGCTGAAACCCGGTCAGGGATTGCGTGTTGACGAAGGTGTTCCCTCATTCGGTAGCGGACCACAAAATATTAGTGGTTCCATGAATGAGAATATCAAAATAGATGCACAGATAACATCTCTTACGGGTGCCGTTTATTATTCTTATAGCAATCCCAAAATGATCTTGCGAAGTGTTTCGGATATCGTTGGTACTGACTGGACATATCCAACCCGTACTTTCAGTCTTACGAGTCCGGCTGATAATGCTACTGTTGAAGTGACAGGAAGCACTACCGTTCAATGGGGTTCCAGTAAGGAATATGATGGTAATAAGGTTCACTATATTTGGGCATTAGCCGGTACAAGTGATACAACATTTACCAATCCTGTAGCAGAAGTCGCTTCTGATAATAATGGAGAAGCCAATTCATTGACACTCGATTTTAAGACGGTTGATGATATACTGGCTAATGCCGGGCTTAGTGTAGGTGATAGTAAAGATCTAATCTGGTCAGTCTTTGTGACGGACGGTGTTGATACTGTTCAGGCATCTACCTATTCAGGAACTGATTTTACTCCGACCTATAATACATTGACTTTTACCCGTGGTGTGGATACCGGTATTGAGGATAATAATGGTGGTTTACCACACAAAGTGGAATTAAATCAAAATTATCCGAATCCGTTTAACCCGACCACCACGATTAAATATGCGTTGCCCAACCGTTCTAATGTACGCTTAACGGTTTACAATATCCTGGGGCGCCGCGTTGCTGTATTGGTCAACAAAGTGCAAAGTGCCGGTAACTACATGATTAATTTCGATGCAAGTAAGTTATCAAGCGGTATGTATTTCTATCGTCTTGAAGCCGGTAGTAAAACATTAACTCAAAAAATGATCCTTATAAAATAACACTGAGTTAACGAGAGACTCCCGGACTAAAATAGAAATCCGGGAGTCCCTCATTATTACCCTGTCTGACGGAAAATTGTAGAGGAGAAGAGGGGCAAGCTATTTTTCGGATATCTAATCATATGAAAACTGTAAACCTGCTGTTAACCGGATTTTTAGCACTTTTAATCCTGTCATGTAAATCAGGATTAGAAGGGAATCTGAATGAAAACCAGCCACCGCATACCGGAATGGCTGTTAAAGAAATTAATCGATCCGGAAATGACAGATTATCGAGTCAGATAAAAATATCGTGGTGGGGTGATGATCCCGACGGATATGTTATTGGCTATGAGTATGCCATAAATGACACCATAAATGGTTGGCATTATACCACTAAAACGGACAGTGTATTTGTATTACCTATACCCACAGGTAATGATTCGGCTGATGTCGTCTTTCATGTACGAGCTGTTGATAATGAAAATTTACGTGACCCGGTGGGTGCAAAGTTAGTTTATCCCATTAAAAATTCACCACCATATATAGAGTTTAATAAAACAGAGATACCTCCGGATACTTTGTTCGAAATTGCCAGTTTCGGCTGGACCGTCAGCGATATTGATGGGCAGACTAATCTGGCTTATACCGAGATTGCTTTGAATGACACGAATATATCGTGGACGAAGATACCGGTGGATATGAATTTTATCAGTGTAAAGGTTGAAAATCCCGGTGATCCAAATAGTAAAAGCCGGATATATTCGGGACGCAGCTATCAACAAACGAATTATGAAATAAGCGGTTTAAAATTAAACGCAAAGAATAAGCTTTATATCCGTGCTGTTGATAACGCCGGAGCTGTAAGCAGAGTGGATACGGTTAGCTGGTATGCCAAAAAACGGAAATCCGATATCCTGTTTATCAATGATTACGAGGGATCGAATTCAAAAGTGATTGCACGTTTTCATCTGAGTCGAATGGATAGCGTGGGATTGTCGAATGTCGATTACTGGGACATCTCGGATGGTGTGGCGGGAGGTGGTAGAAAAGTCACCAAATCACAGGCTTTCCCAACTGTGAACGATCCAACACTGATTAAGACACTTGCCGAGTGGAAACATATTTACTGGGTGTCCAATAATATGGACAGGAATATTACCTATGCACCGGAAATATCCCGCGAATTTTTTGATAATGGTGGTACGATGTTTATAGACATCCCATCCAAATATCTTGACGACAGCGACCCTATTTTCAATTTTTTGCCACTGGATGGTATCACACCTCTACCGCAGAATGCTACGAACTTCCTGGTCCCTCAGGATCGACAAGTTATACCTGTAACAGGAATCAGCGGACCGGTTCTGGGCATTAACCAAACAATAAGTTCCCGTTACCCGGTTAAAGCGGCTTCCGGATCCACGCCACTTTATAAAACGGATTTCATTATCAGGACGCTGACGGGCTACGAAGATTTCACCGGTAATGAAGTAGTGGCGGTTAAAAATAAAGAGAATAACCTGATTTATTTCGGACTTGATATGTACGATTTGAATGAAAGTAACAATATCGACCAGCTCATCAGGAAAATGTGCAAAGAAGAACTGGGGTTTTAGTTATGAGAAAGTATTTGATTAAAAATATCTTCCTGCTTTCAGTACTGTTGATATTCGTATCATATTTTGAAACGGTTAAGGCACAAACAGGTAGTATTGAAGGGGTCGTAATAGATAAAACGACCGGTGAAACACTCCCCGGGGTAAATGTTGTCGTAAAAGGAACACGTTTTGGTGCAGCGACAGATCCCGATGGGCACTATTTGATATCCAATATCCGGAATGGTCAGTATAATCTTGAATTCCGGTATGTGGGTTACGAAACGCTGCTGGTAACCGGTATAAAAGTGAAGAGCAATGAAACCACAAAAGTTGATATTAAGATAGCCCAGAAAGTTTTAACGACCGATCAGGAAGTCGTGGTTATTGGGGAGAAACCCATTTTTGACGTTGAGAAATCCAACTCCTCCACAACGGTTTCCAAGGCGGAAATTCAAGCCGCTCCTGTTAGCAGGGTTCAGGATGTTGTAGGGATGCAGGCCGGAGTGATCAAAGATCCGTCCGGAATCTATATAAAAGGTGGCCGTGCATACGAAACAGGTTATGTAGTCGATGGCGTTTCAGCACAAGATCCGCTTGCCGGTACAGGTTTTGGCCTTGATCTCGGATCTAACTCCTTTTCGAGCGTAAATGTGATAACCGGTGGGGTTGGAGCTGAATACGGGGATGTGACATCCGGGGTTGTAGATGTGAAAACGCAGGATGGCGGCAAGAGTTACAGTGGTTATCTTTCACATAGAAGAGACAACTTTGGAAGCGATAATACCAATCAATGGAATTTCTTTTCCGATACATACGAATTTAGCCTGGGGGGGCCGTCTATTCTGTTAGAGAAGGTATTACCGAAGATAGGCAT
>DATFMH010000223.1:0-19118 GCA_035267045.1 Balneolales bacterium | reverse complement strand
TTCGCAAAAACGGATTGGGATAATCATCTGCCCAAAATGGTTGATTTCTGGTCTAATATTTTATTCCGAACCGGTCGATACAAAGGGCGTCCATTTCGACAACATTTACCTTTACCATTGAAATTAAATGATTTTGAGCGTTGGGTCGCGCTTTTTTTCAATACGGTTGATTTACTTTTCAAAGGGCCCCGCGCTGATCAAGCCAAACAAATGGCATTTAATATTGCAACGTCATTTGCCAGCCGAATGGAATTAATCGCAAAAGAATCCTAATCTAATGCATTCTTTATCAATACATTCTCAAGATCTTGAAACATATCGTAATGCTATCATCCCTGTTTGCGGTGGTTATGAAAAACCTAATGACTCTATTATCCATACCATAGGTAACGGTATATTATTTGAATATGATAACTATATCTGGATCCTGAGCGTCCGGCACCTCGTTGAACCGGAATCAGATAATCATACTGTTAAAACAGTGGTAAAATGGGAAGGTACCAATTATATCCTGATTTTGAACAAACCGGAATTATTACGATTTCATCCGGATGACAACGAGACTTTCACCTCTGATTTGGCATTGTATTGTTTTGGAAAGACCGAAAATTTTAAAGCCGGAAACAGATTTTTCAAGCTACAATCTGATTTGATAACGGGGGATATCCGGGAGGATGAGGAGTTGTTTGTTATCGGTTATCCATCTCATCTTCTGAATCCAAAAATAATTCTCCAAAATAAGACCCAACCTGTCAAGATCTATAAGGGAAACTATATTAAAGAAACAACTTCTATAAAACCACGTGATTTTACACATAAACTCATCGATCAACATATCATAAATATGGGTACAAGCGGGGTATATGAGATGAGTGGCGGACTTATAATCAGAAAAGTTAATGCACGATATATTCCAACAGGATTGGTTACAGGATCCGGGGATGTCAAAATAAAAATGTCTGAAGATGACCCTGAACAAAGAGTTCATATCATTACATTTACATCGATGACGAAACTTTTTGATTTGTTTTAAACACTCTCTTCCTATCATTAACGTGAAGTTTATTTAAGAAGATGATTATGATACTTTAAAAACACATCTGTTATTTGTATAACCCGAATTATTCACGATAACTATAAAAATACCACCTATGTTTTTAGTTAATAAAAAGGTTATGTAAATACAGTTATTATTCAATTTTGAGGACGTTAAAAGCAACTGCGAAATTTTCCTTCGCCTTGGTCACGACAAAATTTCTTGGTGAATAGTACTCACAGGAGGGACATAACGAGATAATAAAGTTTTTAAGGATTTAGCCCATTTTTCGTCCGCCGGTAATTTTTGTTCCGGCTTTGATGGTCCCGCATGCTTTCGGGATCTTCGTTGAAAGTTACGAGACGAATAAGGGTATGAGATTCTTACCTCATTGGAACCATTGAGCAAAATTTTTCGCCGGACAACAATATTTCTAAATAAGGAATAAATCACACAAATAGGTATTCTCCAGACTAACTGCAGATAATTAAAATTCCATAAACTCATAAAAAAATCATACCCGGAAACCTTATTTTTAAGTTACATATATTCGCCTCATTCTAATTAAACCAGGGTAATGGAATTTTACCATAGACCAGCTTATACATCCTCTTACTTCCGTCAGTCATTTGAATCAGCAAGAGATTATGCCCGTTCATTTGTTACTCCATTGAGTGAAGATGATCTTAATCGCAGACCTGATCCGCACACCTGGAACATAGCCGAATGTTATGACCACATGACGGTAACAGGTAATCAATACCTTGATCCGGTGATTCATATAGTAAATGAATCGTATGATAAAGGTCCGACAGGCAGGGGCCCCTACCGGCACCGTTTCTATGTTCAATGGTTTATAAAGTTGCTTCTGCCTCCATTCAAATTAAAATTTAAGGCCCCGGGTTCCTTTCAACCCCGTGGGAACATGAATAAAGCGGACATCCTGGAAGGATTCCTGGTCTTACAGAATGAAATATTAATTCAACTGGAACGAGCAGCTGATCTCCATCTCGGAAAAATAAAAGTTGCACACCCGTTATTGCCATTAATCAAGCTTAGTATAAGTGAAGTGCTGGCAATCATTGACGCTCATCAAAAACGTCATTTCTGGCAGGCAAAACAGATTTTATATAATATCCGTAATAGTGAATCTTCTCTCATTCATTAACATTCTTATTTCGTTTGAAGTCAGTCGGTTTTAAAAATACAAAAAGGCCATACGGCTCCCTGCCTTTTTTATCTACAACCTGATGATGGTTCTGGTGCTCATATTTTACATGATTGACCAATCGATTGCTGATCGTTATTCTGAGAAATCTTTTGTGGATAAGTATATCATGAATGATAAAGTATAGCAGGCCGTAAAGGGCCATTCCCAGTCCCAATGGAAATGCCCATGAATCCCCTGAAAATATTAGTCCGATGGAGATTAAAGAAAAAAATACCGAGAACGCATCATTTAATTCAAAGATATGATGACCGGAAATATGATGGCTTTTATGAATCGGCCACAGAATCCCATGAAAAAGAAAACGATGAATTAAATATGAGAATATTTCCATCCCGATAAGTCCCAAAAATAAAAACATGGTAAAAAATATCATTGATATAATCTTTATCTGAAATTGGTACGAATAATTATGATATTAACGGCCTTCAATTGATCAATCATTTTGAAATAAAACCATACCGTTGTCATCCCGCAGACGTAATCGTAGCAAATTAACAAAAGAACAAAAAGAGATCGTTCGAATTCCTTTGAGCAGGAACGATATACTTAAAATATTTGCATTTGCCGGTACCGGAAAAACAACGACACTGGCGTCATATGCCTTAAATCGTCCCGATAAACAATACCTTTATATAGCTTTTAATAAGAGTATGCAACTGGATGCGCAACAGAAGTTCCCGGGAAATGTTCGTTGCCGTACAGCTCACGCGCTCGCATTTCCGTCATTCGGAAAGCACTATAAACATAAAATCGGGAATCCGCGTGTTCACACTGTTGCCGATGTCTTCGGTTTCAAACGTTATGATACGGCAAAAACCATTCTCGATACCGTCCAAAACTTTCTGGTTTCGCCTGATCAAAAAATACGTGAAGATCATATTCCAATTGCTTATCGTGGCACCACAGGTTATCAAAACGGTCCGGATATTCCCGGTTACGCGAATAAACTATGGGAGAAAATGCAAAATCCGGATAATGCAGATATTCTTATGCCGCACGATGGTTACCTGAAACTATTCCAATTATCGCATCCAAGGTTGTCGTATGATGGAATACTTCTGGATGAAGCCCAGGACACCAATCCTGTAACTTCTGCTCTTTTGAATGAACAAAAAACAGCGCGTATTTTAGTCGGCGATCCTCATCAACAGATATATAGTTTTCGTGGTGCCATAGATGCCATGGAGAATATGGAGTCTACAAAGGTCAGCTACCTTACGCATTCCTTCAGGTTTAATCAGACGATAGCCGATCTGGCCAATAAGATACTACAAAGTTTTAAGGGAGAATTACACCGCATTAAAGGCAAAGGAGAAACAGGTACATTAGATAACGTTACCATACCTTATACAATCATTGCCCGTACCAATGCCGGACTTTTTGACGAAGCGGTTATCCATCATCGGAAACATTCTCTTGCCTACCTGGGAACGCAGGGATTGGCTTTTCAATCCATTAAAGACGCCTATTACCTTACGCAAGGAAGACCTGATAAAGTTCGCGATTCATTCCTGAAGCGATTCAATGATATGGAATCACTAAAAGAATATGCCAAAGGGGTCGATGATTTTGAACTGCTTAGCCTCTCAAAGGTTGCCGATACCTATAGGAATACCGATATACCGGATTTAATTAAGAGGATCAAAGAGAATACAATCGATGATCCATACAAGGCGGATATTATTCTAACGACGACACATAAAGCAAAAGGACTGGAATTCGATAATGTTAAACTCGTTGATGACTTTATCCACCTTGTCAAAGATGATTCCATTATGGATGCCCACAGTGCGGATCCTGAAGAAATAAATTTGTTATATGTTGCCATAACACGGGCAAAAAAAAGACTTGAATTAAATGAAGACCTCGAAACTTTTCTTGAATTGATCCGTTAAATCAGTAAGTTGAGTTATTACGTGCAATGAAATGACATTTTTGCCAATTTAAATGAGCAAACCCGTAATAATTGAGAGGCGTGAAATATCAGATTTATCTTTGACCAGGTTATCTGAATACGCCGCAACCTTAATAGTGAATAAAAATTGCTGTTTTTGAATCGATAAGCATTGTCAATCACCAGAGTTATAAAAATGTATTTATCAATATTCAAATACCCACTAAATCTCTTGTCCTATGAAGTTTCTTAAATTTAATGCCAGTAATAAGAAAATAGTCCATATAAAGGGTGAGAATACACTGACGTTGTGCGCTCTTTATAATGGTGAATATGAAGAATACAGTAAAATCCCCTCAAAACATCGCATTTGTGGTCATTGTAAAAAAACATATGAACGGCTGAATCCTGGTAAGAAGGTCAGAAAAAGATAATAAGAGACTGTCAAAAAAGATTGCTCATCAATCTTTCACCCGATAAAATTTAACAACAAAACCACGATTTGTTTGTAATGTCAGGGAATCGGGGGAAACGGTATATCCAAAGGTCTTATAACCACCAAATAGTCCTTGTCCGTCAAATTTCAACCGGTTTTTGTTCATTTTAGTATAAATTCTACTGGCATTTTTAAAGGGTGTTTCTATGATCAGCTTATTGTCACCTTTAAAGTGGTACGTAATTTTGGTTCCTTTCGGAGCACGTAATTCATGAGCGGGACCCATACTGGCTACTCTCCACCGGCCTGTTAAGCCGGTTTGTTTTTTTTTGCTGTTGCAAGCGGTAAGAAACAGGGTCGCAAAAACGGCGATATACAATAGTCTTAAACGGTGTTTCTTAATTCCTAAACCAGTCCCCGAATCAGTCATATTCATACATTACTATGTGAGTTTGTAACAATCGGCACTTAAAGTAATTTTAATGATAGGAGTTTCCCCTTACAACTTCCAATACCTTTAAGAGAATAACGATTTAAAGGGAATAGCTTAATTATCGGATGAGTTGTTTTTTTGGGGGACCAATCGTACAAGAACCAAACCATGTATGGCTCCGACAACCGCGCCCGTTACGATTAATGTAATTAATATGACAGTAGCTGTTTTGAGTCCCAGTCCGAGTGTAGATACGACATCTATTCCGCTAAAAAGGATAATCATCCCGAACATCCAGGCCAGGGCATTAGCCGGTATCCACCATTCTGTTTGTGAAAAATATAAACGGATTAAAAGCCATTGAGGCAGGCCTAAAACAGAACCGAGTACAAGTCCCAAAGCTCCGACAATTACGTAATCCAGGAAGAGATTCAATTCACCCAGTGTTGTTCTAATACCATTTATACCAAATTCGACGAGTGTACTGGGTATGGTTCCAAGGGCCCAGGCAATAAAAACTCCAATCAAGGTTGCATTGACCCAGGCCAGCCATTTAATGGATTTATTAATATGGTGAAGAACGATCCACTGTACAGTCCCCAAAACCGTTCCTTCTACCAATGTACCGGTAATAATCAGGATTCCGGCAATAATAAGATCAGCAAGTTTGCCCATGTAAGTTTCAATACCCGGGGCCACACCGGTTCCTACAAGGAATACCGATCCCATACCTATTACAACCCCAATTAAATTGGCCAAAACCCAATACATCCAGAGATACCAGTGATCTTGTATAATTTCTTTTGACCGTTTACCGGAATCCGCGTGATTAATAACGTAGTCAGACATCACGAATGTATCTTTAACATTGTACCGAATAATCCATTACAAATATCATATAGATTATTCATTAGCCTATAAAAATTACATGTGCCATCCACATAATCATCTGATATCAAAAACATTATAGCCCCTAATGTATTTGGAATATGTTATACACTTAATACCTATATAGTCACGATTTTTGTTTTAAATGAGTTAAATAATGCTAATTAAGTGGTTTATATATAACGGTTGTCATCCATTTATACCTATTTTGAAATACCGGATCAAACTAAGAGTCTTTATTAAAGCCACCGATATAAACCATTACTCCATATAGATAGAGAGACTATTCATGAGTTTGCAACATTTTTTTCGATCAGTAGTATTATTCCTGTTGCTATTCACTTTTCAAATTACTCCTTCACATGCACAAAGAATAGATGAGAAATGGGGTATTGATTTGTTGGGGGGTATTCCATTCAGCAATTTCAATGAGAGGACACGTTCCACTGCTATTTTTGGGATGAATTTACGATATGCTGTCAGCCCGGCTTTTTCACTTCAGCTTAGCGGGTACAAAGGGACATTCAAACAATCAAAACGACCCAATTATTATAACCGCCAGTTTCAAAATAATTTTTTCCGTTTTTCCATCCGCCAGCAAATAAATCTCTTCCCGTTACTGAATCTGAACTCAGTTGCCAATTATTTTGATATTGTTGGTTTCACGGGCATAGGTTTTATTAGTAACAATGTAAAAACAGACATATCGACATCTATTCCAGGTTATGAACGATGGGCAGGTGTTAATTATAAGGGTAATTCATTAGTCTATTCCATTGGCGGCGGACTCCGGTTTAATATCACACCTCATTTTTCATTCATTGCTCAATACGAATATAATCTTACCAACAGTGATTATATCGACGGATATAAAACAATAGAAGGAATTAATCAAAATGGGAAAACCAGGGTTACAAATGATGCCTTTTCATTAGCTACGGCCGGTTTCTCTATAAATTTCGGAAAAAGAAGAAGAACGTCGGTTGTGGATAAAAAATCTGTAACTATTGAACCAGCCATAACCGAACAAAAGAATGAGCAATTGGAGAAACTCGGTACTTTAGTCCAGAATAATACCAAGAATCTGGAAGAAACGAATAATCAGATTCGTCAGACTATCCAGATATTGAATAATTTCGTGAAATTCTCATCTGAAAATCAATTAGAGAAGCAAAAGGAATACAGTAAAAAATTACAGGAACAAATCGATTCTCTGAGATCCAAACAATTAAAAACCGATTCTCTTATGGCTCTGAAACAACGTTCGGATTCCCTGGTTTTACAACAGCAAAAAGTGGAAGAAGCTCCTAAAAGCACCGCAAAGTACTTTCTGGTTGCGGATTCATATCTCGAATTTGACAAAGCCAATACCATGCTGACGAAATTAAAAAGTGAGGGATATGTCAATGCTACTATTGTCAGCGACAAAACGAATACGTACTACCTTGTGGCATATACTGTTATGGATGATAAAAAGGCAGCTCAGATACTATTGAAAAAAATTAAATCTTATCAGAATCCGATGGCATGGCTTTATGAATCGAAATAGTGATATCACACCTTATTTTTTTAGCCATTTGCCTATTTTAAGCACCATCCATGTAGTCAGGAACATACCGGCCATCGTCAATTTGGTAAGGTTATAAAAAGGTTTGAACCTGACCGTATCCGATGAAATGTGAATATAACCAAGAGGAATAACACTTCCCCCGCCACCTGTCCCGAATTGTTGGCCGTTTTCATCAGATACATCTTTTGCAGGTAGTTTACTACCCTTACCGAATCCGAAACCGGTACGTACCTCCGCCACCGGAATTACCGTTATATCTCCTCTTGTTTGTGGTTCACCAAATACCGCATTCGATCCCATGCGGTCAAGCAGGTGATCAATTAATTTCGAAGCACGTTCTTCAGCATTTTTAAATTGTTCTTTATCTGTTTTTTGCCTTACATCAGCTTCCATAGTAATACCTCTTATTAATTGGATATCATAGTAAAGTCTATTACCTATTTCTAAAGTTATAAGAAATATGATATGCTTTGTGTGCGGTAATTAATGGAATGTCTGTAGGGGATTTCAATAAATTAAACGAATAATGAAATGGATCGCAGATAATTCATATTTGTTTTACATTACATTATCCGGTTATGTAATTCCAGAGATGCACAGTGTGTTGTAATTCATTATTATTACTATATGTAGGGTAAAATAAAACTATTCAACTTACCTTTTTTAAAATGTATGATTTCTTTCTGGGTTTGAGTCCTGTCATGCAGGCGCTGGCGGCAACACTTTTTACCTGGGCACTTACTGCGGCCGGGGCCGCCCTGGTCTTTTTTCTTCATCATGAGAATCGTAAAATCCTTGATATCATGCTGGGTTTCACTGCCGGTGTGATGATTGCGGCCAGTTTTTGGTCATTATTGGCACCCTCTATCGAGATCTCCCAGAACGGACCGTTACCCGCATGGTTACCGGCTGCTGCCGGGTTTACACTTGGCGCCGTTTTTCTACGATTTTCGGACATGTTACTGCCTCATTTACACCTTGGCCTCAATTCAGAACAGGCTGAGGGGATTTCCACGAGTTGGCGGCGAACAACGTTACTTGTGCTCGCCATAACGCTTCACAATATCCCTGAAGGATTAGCTGTGGGTGTTGCTTTCGGAGCGGCGGCACATGCATTGGAATTTGCTACGGTCAGCGGGGCGGTAGCGCTGGCAATCGGAATAGGTATTCAAAATTTCCCCGAAGGCCTGGCTGTTTCCATGCCGCTTTGCAGGGAAGGGTATTCGACGCTTAAAAGCTTTTGGTATGGACAATTATCCGGAACGGTGGAACCTATTGCAGGTGTAATCGGAGCAGCGGCCGTTTTGACATGGCAGCCGATACTACCTTATGCCCTTGCTTTTGCAGCGGGTGCCATGATATTCGTTGTCATCGAGGAAGTGGTTCCGGAATCGCAAAACAGTGGTAATGCTGATGCCTCAACTATGGGTGCTATTGCCGGTTTTACCGTTATGATGATACTGGATGTAGCTCTGGGGTAATTTTATGATATCGCAGTAAAAAGATATAATATAACGTGAATTCGATATAAGGAAATTACAGAATAAGAATTTCAAATAGACTGATGACAATAGACCCGGTATACCGGCAGGCAGGCGCAGGCGGTAACCGTCCGGATGCTTTAATCTTTTTTCATAGATTAATTAAAAGACAGATGAAAAAGTAGTTTGGGGTATGAACCTGTTCATCGTTTCAAAACGGCCACCGTCCACGGTCAACCATCTACCGTCTGGAATCTTAATGGAATACTTATGTCGGACTCAGATTAATATACAGTCTGTTTTTACCCAACGGGTTAGGATCTTCCAATTTTCATGAGCTGTTTTATAGCACTTATTAGATTGAATGTGTTTCCGTCATCACATTAGATCAATGGCATAATGAGAGGCATTATATAATTGGGGAGAGGTATGAAATTATTACATTTTTCGACATCAGAAATAAAGCACTATATAAAGGACCGGATACCATCCCGTTTACTCACCCGCATTCAGGCTTATCATAAAGAATTACGCATTATTAAAGGTTCGTACCATATGAATCTAAATCATGGCGAGGTTCTTTCCCCCCTTGTTATGTTAATACGAATTTCGTCAGTAACCGGCCATTTAGTCGATCGTAAGTGGATTTTGTTTTATCCCGACAACCCCATTCCTGCATCTGTAATGCATAAGTTATGCTTATTAAAAGGGTATGGAATGACCAATGATCCCGGCAAAAAGCACATAATGAGTTTCAAATGGAGAACAGAGACTTACTACGAAGTCGATGACACACTAACTCAGATCAGACAAAATGAAACCGTGCTTAATATCGGTAGCCTGGATATCAGCAAGTCGTTTGTGACCGAGAAATTTGAAGAAGTATTCGGCTATCCGCTGGCTATCGATCCACTGACATTCCAGGGTAAATGCCTTTGCAAATCAGAAACGAATGCCCTGCACGACGGTTTCATAGTAGAGTGCCCCATAGAGAAAAAACAGGAAGGCTATGTTTATCAAAAACTAATAAATAACGAATATGATGATGAATGGCTGCTGGATATAAGAACACCTGTTTTTTTGGGTGAGATTCCCTTTGTTTATCATAATTACCGCCACAGGAGTAACCGGTTCAAAAGAGGCCGGCTTGAAACGGAGATAGTTGAAACAAATGAAGTTCTCACTATCGATGAACTCGAGAAAATAAAAAAATTCTGCAAGTGTATTCATATGGATTATGGAGAACTGGACGTTCTGCGTGACCGTTTTGATGGGAAAATTTATATTGTCGATGCCAATAACACTCCGGCAGGTCCACCGAAATCACTACCGGATATACATAAAAAGAAGGCTCTCGTACGTATTTCACAGGCTTTTGAGAAGTATTTCCTCAGAAATACTTCTCTTCATACGTCCTCCACCCCAAAAATGATATCATCATAAAAAATTTACTTCCTGCTTTCGAGGAATCCCTTATCTTATGTGTACGAGAAGATTGACCTTCTAACCTTATGAAGGCCATATTAAAGCTAATATTGATTTTATTGAATAGAAACTTATTAAAGTAGAAGGAGAGATCATATGAAAGTGCTGATAGCAGATAAGTTATCGGAGAAAGCTGCTTCGGCTTTGCAAGACCTTGGGGCTGAAGTAACGGTGAACCCTGATTTGAGTGCAGAGGACCTGCCGGGTGTTATTGGGGATATGGAAGTATTAATTGTACGCTCTACAAAAGTATTGGCTAAAACTATTGAAGCCGCACCATCGTTATCGCTGATCATAAGAGCCGGAGCCGGTGTTAATACCATCGACCTTGATATGGCAAGCAGTCATGGGATTCATGTCGCTAACTGTCCCGGCAAAAACACCGATGCCGTTGCAGAGTTGGCCATGGGTTTGCTCATCGCATGTGACCGAAGGATTGTTGATGCTTCAATGGACATGAGAAATGGTAAATGGCGTAAGAAAGAATATCAGAAATCTAATGGCCTCAAGACCAGGACACTCGGCATTATTGGCTTTGGATCGATTGGAAAAGCGCTTGCAAGACGTGCTCAGGGTATGGATATGAATGTAGCCGCATGGTCGCGCAGCCTTACTGAAGAGATAGCCGAAGAACTGGATATTGAATATTGCGCCACACCGGAACAGCTCGCTCAAAAGGCGGATGCCGTGAGTGTCCATTTGGCAGCTAACACCGATACAACACATTTCATCAATTCGGGCTTTTTTAACAGCATGAGAAACGGGGCCATATTCGTTAATACGTCGCGTGGAGAAGTTGTTGATACCGATGCATTAAAAAAAGCCGTCAGGGATAAAGATCTCAGAGTTGGTATCGATGTTTATGAAAATGAGCCATCAGGTGGAGCGGCTGATTTTGAAGATACGGACCTTGCAAATATGGTGACCGGTACACCTCATATCGGAGCATCCACCTATCAGGCTTCGGAGGCTATTGCAGACGAGGTTGTTCGGGTATTTAAAAATTATCTGGAAACCGGGAAACCTTTTAATGCTGTGAATATCCGGGATAAAAAATCGGAAAATAACCTGGTAGTTCGACATTACAACCGGGTCGGTGTTCTGGCAAGCGTATTGGATGAGTTACGAAATGAAGGTATCAATGTTGAAGAAATGGAAAATACCATTTTCAAAGGGGGAGATGCCGCTTCCTGCACGCTGTTGCTTGACAGGGCTCCTTCCAAAGAAATGGTATCAGGCATCAAGAATATGAATAATATCATACAGGTGATGCTTAAAGAAGGAAATAAATCCTGAAAAACGGGAATAATACAAGGTTAAGGGTCATCCGGACAGGGTGGCCCTTTATTATTTTAATATGAATTCGACATAAGGAAATTATGAAACAAGAGTTTCAAATAAAATGATGACGATGGACGATAGACCCTGTCTACCGGCAGGCAGGCGTAGAAGGCAGCTGTCCGGATGCTTTGATTTTTATTCATAAATTAAACAAATGACAGATGGAAACAGTAGTTTGGGGTATGAACCTGTTCATCGATTCAAAACGGCCACTGTCCACGGTCAATGGTCTACTGTCTGAAATTTTAATTGAATACTTATATCGAACTCAGGTTATTTTAATGTTTCGAGTAGACAATTATTAAAAATTTTGGTTTTTGCGCTGTACGTATTCAGCTTATTTATTGTTCTTTGACTCATACAAGCCAACGAAAACCTTTTTCCATGTTTTCCCTTCATCTGTAGAAACTTCCCATTGCTGACGTACTTTTCCATCCTGTAATTCTGTCCAGCTTATTCGATCGATAACCGGGCCTTGTTGACCTATTCTCTTACCGGACAAAGTCATTGTTTTACCATTTTTATTGCCATTAAGATGTAGGATCAATCCACCTCCGCCTACCCAATCCTGATGCCACTTCTTATCCGTTTTGTCATAGTAATTCAGGCTTGTTCCTGTATTACCATTTGAAGCCGTCCATTCTTCCCTGATACCGCATCCGTCAGCCACCCGGCTGATCCGGCTTGTTCCGATTTGAGAACCGGTAGTATCGTGTACCGACCAATGGCCTAACCAAAAATCAAACTGACGGAACTCATTTTCCATGCATGCTTTACTGATATTTTCCGCTGAATTCGTTAGTTGTTGAGCCAACAATAAAAAAGGAAAGAATAAAACGACAATAGCTACTCCAAATACCCGGTGACTCATAGTATTCCCTTCCATATTTATGATTTAGAAACATGCTTATCCTGTTGATAATTATAAATATATGATTATTTATAATTAATAAAAATTTGTTCCGGCAGGGCATGTCATGTATCTACCTGAGGTTATATTATGAATTTTGTTCAGGTGTATTGCTCTATGTTCTCTCATTTATGACAGACAGGCTGTCCCAAAATAATGAGACAGCCTGTCTGAATAATAAAAAAGAGAGATTATCAGCTTTGGGCGAACTGAACACTGAGGTTCAATTTCACTTCATCACTTACAATAACATTACCGGTTTCGGTAACGCCATTCCATTTCAAGCCGAAATCCTTACGGTTAATCTTCCCGGTAACTTCAAAACCGGCCTTGGTATCACCGTTCTGATCGACGATTGTACCGCCGTGAACAACATTCAAAGTAACGGGTTGGGTAATGTCACGAATGGTCAGGTCCCCTTTTAATTCATACTCATCCCCACCTTTTTGGGTGAAAGACGTAGAATCGAATGTCAATTTCGGAAATTTTTCAGCATTGAAAAAATCATCTGATTTAAGATGTCCGTCACGTTGTTCTACTCCAGTATTAATACTATCGGCGTCTGCCTCAAAATGAATTTCCGCTCCTTCAAGATCGTCTCCGTTAGTTTCAACCGTTGCATCAAAAGATTTAAATGAACCCGTGACTGTTGAGATTACAAGGTGTTTAACCTTAAAATCAATGTCTGAATGAAAGGGATCAATTTTCCATAATATTTTAGTAGTATCCATAATTTAACTAATTAATGTTTAATAATTTAATATTAAACTAATATATAAATATTTCTATATCTAATCCACCTGTAATGTGAGAAATGTATCAAAATAATACCTCAAGGCCGATTTATGGTAAAATGGCGGAGATAAAAACTAACGGTAACTACCCAGTCAATCTATGATTATATGTATCAAGTATAGTTACTTTCTGTCGGCTACAACCTCAACATAATCCATAGGTAATATTAGTGTTCCGTCATTAGCACGGTTATAGTGATGCACCACTGTAAGCAACTCTTCACGTAATTTATTCCGAACTTCGCTTGGCTGTGAATCAAATGCCATTATAAAGGGTCCGTATGTTGTCCTGAAGCAATCCAACCAAGCCTCGGGAGTTGGGAACCGGTAAATAAATGTTCTGGGTTTAATATCCAGTTTTCGGGTTTCATCACCGAAGAAATCATATAACGCACCCCGTTCCCCCCATAAGTAAGGTGATGCAATAACCGGGTGTGGAACATATTGTGCCAGTATATCATTGAAATCGGACAGGAAACCGGTAGCCGTCCAGTTGACCAACCCTATACGCCCGCCAGCCCGGCACACGCGTACAAGTTCTTTGGCTGCCTTGGATTGATTCTGAGAGAATTGTACACCGAATGTTGATAATACATAGTCAAAACTTTCATCATTGAAGATGATGTGCTCGGCATCGCCTTCTTTGAAATTCACCTCTACACCTTCTGCCATGGCCCGTTCCCGGCCAATATCCATCAAAGAATTAACCGTGTCGATGGCCGTCACCTTACATTCCCTCCGGGCAGCTGCCAACGCTGTATTACCGTGTCCTGTGGCTACATCAAGCACCTCACGCCCTCCATGTAAATCAACTGATTCGCAGAGGAGTTCGGAGACAATTACCAGCTTCGAACCAATTCTCGAGTAATTCCTCTTTGCCCACATTTCCTTTTGAACTTCTTTTGTGTTTTCCATATCGGGCATCCTTTATTAAGAATTGATAATAGACCCTATGCTTTCAACTGTCATATATAAACCGGAAGAACTATTCATATCCGGGGAGGGTCAATAAAAATGATATTAACAGTATATTTCCGTACTCGATCTCCATATTTACAAGATCATGGAGTTCATTAATGTCTCTTTTTTCAAAATGGCTAACTAATCTTATAACTACTTATATATTAATGAAATAGATGATTTTTAATACATTAAAAAAAGCTAATCTTCATATGAAAAGAGTGTAAGTGGTTTTACCTAATGACCTAACTGAATTGATCAAATAGAATTATCTGAAATCACGAAAAGTATGAATTGTAGTTGTAACAGTTCCCTGATAACGGGTTTCTAAATCCCCCGCCTTTATTATTTATTAAAAGATACTATATTTACGATATATGCAGATCATAGGTTATTTGTTTTAGGGATGATTATAACCTACTGTTTAATAATCGCTTATATTTTTTCATTAATGTGGGAGGTTTATTATATGTCAATTTTAAAATCAGTATCGCAGCAAATGTATAGTGTAATTATTTGTCTGATGATCTCGTTTTTTTTGATAACGAATGTTGAAGCACAAAATACATTTCAAGGCAAATTGAAATACCAGGTCACTCAAGGTCAAAACAAGACCAGTTCCATGACTTTATATTCACAAGGTGATAACAGCCGGATGGATATGATGAATAGTAACGGTATGGGAATAGAAATAATATCAAATGACAAATCCACGTATATGGTATTTCCGGCCAGGAAAGTTTATTCGGAATATTCCAGTAGTATGGCAGAACTCATGAAAAAGGGATCCCAAATGCCGGGTCAGAATATGACTCCACCGGATACCATGGATAAGGAAGCTATGCAAGCACACCTGAAACAGGCTATGACCGGTAAAACAAAGATGATTATGAATCATAAATGTTATGAATTTGTATTAAAAGGTGATAATGGTGAAACCACACATATATGGGCAACAAAAGATTTTGGGAAAATCGATTTCAGTGGTAATAAAAATCTATCCAATGGACCTTTACAAGAGATGTCGTTTATGGGGGATTACTTCCCTGTTTTAACCCAACAAATGGATGCCAAAGGTAATATTACCACTAGTGTTAAATTGGTTGAAATAAGTAAAAAACCATTAGACAATAGTATTTTTACGGTTCCAAAAGGTTACCGTCAACTCAATATGGCGGGTATGATGGGGCATTGACAAGTATCAGTAAATCAGGGATCAGTAAGAAATGCAATTGTTTCCTGGTTTACTGTTTGTATTCCGCCATTCCTCAACCTCTTAGCTTTTTGCTTTAAATTCGTATTTCTGCTCAATCACATGCTTGCCAAAATCGGTGGAAGAGACTTTTTCTGTGAGTTCAAAGCCGAATTTTTGATACAGATTTGCCGCTGCTATCTGTTCGTTCGTAGTCCATAAATATACGGAAGGGTATTGTTGTTGGCGGATCCAATCCATGTAATCTTTCATCAGCAATCTTCCCAGGCCGATACCCCTGTACTCTTTTTCCAGCAGAAAATAACGCAGTTGGGCGGCATTTTCACGGTGTATCAAAAAGATCGTCCCAATGATTTTATCATCATGCTCACAGATCCAGACACGGTCCTTCCTTGGATTATAATTCTGATAGAATTCCAGCAGGCCTTCCGCCACATACCGCTCAAACATCAATCCGTAGTTGTATTCTTTTTTGTAGATATTTCCATGCATATAAAGGATGTATCCCATGTCGCCGGGACGCAGTTTGTGCCGGATATTGATATCATCAAGAGTTATTTCATTTTCATCACCATTCATAACGTACACAACTGAGTTATTTATTAGACTGAGCTAAAAGGTATAAAGAATTAGGCTTTTTTACTGAGTGATTATGCATTAAAATGCATAATGTTCGAAATAGAGATATATTCTATTCTGCATTTTCAGCTTAAATCCGGGATCTGTTTCATTTCTATAAAGCCAAAGGTTTGAACGAAACAGGATTTTATTCCGTCTGATAGGTTTTTCTTATGAATAATGACGGGTTCATAAAAGATTATTATACAGATGGATTAATATGGAATCCGACATAAGAGATTACTGTTTACCGCCCCTTCCATATTCAGTAAATAATTGGTGATTCTTTCGAACTCATCTATAGTTTCAATTCTACTGCCGGTTTGATGCTTGCGATATTTTTTTTCAATGACGGAAATGGAAAAATACCTGGCTAACATTTTATAAAACATAAGAGGGTCCCGGCCTGTATTTACCAAAAGTTGTGGACAATATTCGATAATCATGGTTTCGATCTTATCTTCTGATAGAACAGTTTGCATTCCTTCAAGGACATTAGGCTCGGCGCCTTCTACATCAATTTTTATGAGATCGATTTTTGATTTATCCAAATAAAGCGACCAAAATATATCTAACGTTATAGTCGGTGTTATGAATTGATCGCCATCCAGGTGGTTATCATTATCAACAATACTGTGGCAGGCTGAGTGAGAGCTGTGGTTGACTTTTAAGAATGAATTTTCGTTCGAAACAGCCAAATTGAGAGGTATGACATTATCAAAGGAAGCGGTATTTTGTGTAAGTGCATAATAGTTGTCATGTTCCACTTCAAAAGCGAATACTCGTCCCGATCTTTTAACTAAATGTGAGGCTAAGCGGGAATAATAGCCCACATTAGCTCCGACATCTAAAAATATGGCACCTTCATCCAGATGTTTATTAACAACAGATGACGTACCAGACTCATGTGAACCTTTTGCTATCCTGGCACCCGTGGCATGAGCCATATTGGAAGGAAACGTCCAGTTATTTTTTATCCGGTAAAAATGATAATCAAATGTCCGTTTGGCTTTTACAAAAGGAGTAAACATAATGTATTTTAATAATGCTAATTTCGATTAACTGATCTGTTCGATTTCTTAACAAACGAAATATATCGGAAATGATAAAATGGATAAGATAATTAAAGGGTTTCACAAGGATAACACCGGAGACTGGATGGCAGATTTGGAATGCGGCCACTCCCAATATGTTCGACATAATCCACCCAACATTATCCGGCCCTGGGTAATCAACAAAAACGAGAGAGAAAAATTTATTGGTACGAGTCTCAACTGTACCGATTGTGCTATTAATAATGATGCGTCTATAACTTCAGAAGAGCAGAAGTATGAGATAGCGGAAAGAGTTAAGGCCGAATGCTTTAAAGCTGCAGTTGATGGATATGAATATGCCAAAATTAGCGGCCTGTGCCATGAAGGGGCATGGGACCTGGCTCTTGACCATATAAAATCATTGAATATAAAGAGGATAATGAAGGCTTTTAAAAAATAACTTCTCACGAACGGCTATAGCGGATGTCAGAATCACAGATCATGTATTTACCATTCATAAGCGGGGATTAATTGTTTACACAAAGCATGAAAAGAGGGAATATCATACTAAAGTTTAAATAAATATACGGCTGGTTATATTTATACGTAATAATATGTTTCTAAAGTTATGAGTGCCAATTTTTGATCAGTTTTTTTTAGTGTTAAATATTTGTATGGCTAAAAAAAACGAATATCAGTGTAATAAAGCCCGTTCGATCTTCGGTGCTACTCATATCAATATGATTTTATCAATAAAGTATTGAATACGAAGTTCTAACGGGTAGAGAATTATTATTAAAAAATGTACATTATTGTTTCATTCATAGGATTAGGAAATAGATTTAACCAGATGAAAATTTTAAGCGGTGTTTTAATATTATTGTTACTAAGTATTGCTTCAATACAATGCGGTAAATTAACCTCTTCAAACCAGTCAAACTCAGATTTACCGTCCAATCCATCCCCTGTCTTTACTCACCATCTTACTAATCTAAATAATATTAAAGGCATTGTACCATTAGGTGCGGTATCCGATAATACAATTGCTGAAAAAACGTATTTCTTCTGTAAATATGACGCCAATGGCAATCCTATTAAGGTACCATTATATGCTCCGGTTGATATGAAATTGGTGTCAATGGCCTATCGTATTTCACAAAATCAAGATCAATATTTATTATTTTTCCAGGTCAGCAAGGAAGTTAAAATCAGGTTGGATCATATTGATTCACCAATTCAACAAATCAAAGATGTTGGCCCGTCATCTCCGGCTCCTAAGGATGATACAAAAACTTCAAAGCCTAAGAAGGAATTGACATTTAAAGCGGGAGACTTAATAGGTTATACAAATGGTACCAATGTCGGTGTTTGGGATTTCGGGGTATCAAATACTACGATTGAAAATCAGTTCGTGAATATGGATCGTTATAGGAACAGCAAAATAGATTTTGAGGAACTACACGCCGATTGCCCGTACAATTATTTTGCAGATTCACTCAGATCACAATATGAAGCTCTCTTTGCACTCCAGACCGGGGTTCCTTATAAAGGCGCGACCTGCCGGAGTGCTTCCCGTGACGTCAAAGGTGCTCTTTCCGGCGCCTGGTACCTGGACAAGGATCCGTATGGTGATTTCAGGGAAGTCCTGGCAATTGCCGCAGATTTTAATGGTGAGATCAGAATAGCAGGTTTGGGAAACAATGATCTGATTGTATCTCCTAACCCTTCTCCGGCCACAAACCCGGATGATGTTAAAGTTAATGATGAAATATGTTACGAAGGTTCGGGCGGCGG
>DATFMH010000222.1:0-4004 GCA_035267045.1 Balneolales bacterium | reverse complement strand
CCTACTTGCCCCTTATATAATTTTAAACCATATTTAACCGGTTACATAATTCATTCAAACCTCGGAGGGTTCTTTGGAGACGCGTCAATACATTCGAATACTATTATCATCGATCATCATCTTTATTTTCTCCGTTCAGTTAAGTTCCGCTCAATCGGTTACAGTAAACGCGATGCCTTTTTTGATGGAACACAGCAGCATGCGCAGCAAGGCCCTGGGTTACGCGACGGTTGCCATGAGCGGATATCCGGGGGCGGCTGAAATAAACCCGGCAACAATTGGGAAAGATAGTGTCATACAAGGGAGTACTTATTTTCTGGATAAGAAACGCGCTCTCTTTTCAAGAGATTACGGATACCATCTCAAACTATTTCAACCAAATATTGATTTTAAAAAGGGTAATTTTGGAGTAGCGGCTTATTTGTCCTATTTAAATTTTGGTAAACAGACCTTAACAGATGAAAAGGGAAATTTTATAAGTACAGAAAAATCTTATGAACAATCTATCAGCCTTGCCGGATCCTATGAAATAACGCCTCATTTATCGGCCGGCTTAGGCATGCACTATCTGACAAGTAAACTTGGTGTATCCAATATTCAAGTAGGTAATTATGATAGTAAAGGAGTACACTCTTTTGCCATAGATCTTGGCCTGCTATATAAAAGTTCATACGTGCTGAATTCAGTTATTTTAAAACCTTCTTTTGGCTGGTCCCTTACTAATTTTGGATCGGTGTTGCATTATACCAGTATAGATAGTGATCCGTTACCCATGGAAATGCAAGGCGGACTTGGTTTGCTCATAAATAGCAAAGATGAACAAAATCAACACCCGGTCTTCAGTATTGGTCTGTATACATCATTATCACATATTTTAGCTCGTAAAGATGAAAATGGTCATTCATATGGGCCATTTTCATCACTTTTTAAAGGTTGGGGTCCCTATCAAGATTCAAACTATTACAGTCAAAACTCCCGTGTTAGTTTCACGGATCAATTTTCCACCCACTATGGAATTGAGTTGACCATGCTGGATAGGATTAGTCTACGATTTGGGTATATAAATAGTGCCAGACATTCCCACGGCTATAATGAGACAAACTACGGTATTGGATTAAATTTTAAGTATGTCAATATTGATTTTACTATGTCCTCTTATGGAAATGGCCTTAATACTTCGAATGGATTACTGCAAATCACGCTTCGCTATCCCCTCAATTCTAATTTATTTAAGTGATATTTGTGTTTGGTCGTTTGTAGTTTGTTGATGGTCGTTTTGCCGTTGATGATACTTATGGCCGTGCGGCAGAAGGGGATTGCCACACTCCGCTCCCTCAAATTTTTTTCGGGGGAGACGCCGTTCGCAATGACATTCAGAACGTTTTTTTGTTTGCTGTTAGTAGTTGGTCGCAATAAGTCGTTTTTTATCTGGAATCCGGAAACCGGTATCTTCAATCATCTGTGGTCTATTGACCGTGGTCTTTTTAAAAAATCTGCAAAAATCCCCGTAATCTGCGTATTAATTAATGGTCCGTCGTCGTCTCACTTATATAAATAATATTTCTGAGCTAATTTCCTGAACGACGCCACGTCTTTATTCAAATACGTCCTGATATCCGAATACCTGAAATTCTTCGTAAACATCAATCGTATTTTATTTGTGCCCATAACCTTATCAAACATCTTGACTCGTGATTCAGACGCCATATTGAATGGATTTTTATCCGGATACAGCTCGTGATTCACCTGCATCAGGTAAAATTGCAGGCTCATTAGATTTGCTTTCTTGTAATTCGTGATATAAACCTGCACCCCGCTCAATGTTTGTCCTTTATGAATACCGTAATAGGCTTTAAATGTCACCGGACGAAACATGACACCGGGTAAATGCAGTTCATTCATCTTTTTTGACACTTGAATTCCATTCATCCAGGTTGCACCCATCATTTGGAATGGCAAAGTGTACCCAACCCCTTCCGAGATCACGCCCAATTCACCCATAATGCCTGTGCTCACATAATACATCGGTGTATCTTTATGAGGGATATGCGGAGAGGTGGGAACCCATGGTAATCCGGTATCATTAAAAGTCATAACCCTGTGCCATCCTTTCATCTGAATCACTTTCAGATTACACTTTTTGCCATCCGGCAGCATTCCTTCATTATTAAGGAGTCGTGCCAATTCCCCTGTTGTCAAGCCATACACATATGGTATGGGATACTCACTGACAAAAGAGATATACCCTTTATGAACAATATTCCCCTCCACTTTATCACCACCCAATGGATCGGGACGGTCGAGCACATAAAAATCCAGGCCATTATCGGCAGCGGCCTCCATGGCAAGTCCCAGTGTGCTGATATAAGTATACGATCTCACTCCGATATCCTGGATATCATATACAAGGGCATCTAATCCCTTTAACATTTTCGGGGACGGCTTGTTCGTTTTTCCGTACAACGAATAAACAGGCAGATGTGTAACCGGATCCATAGAACTTTTCACATTACTTCCGGCCGATTGTGCCCCACGTATCCCATGTTCCGGACCGAATAATGCTACCAAATGAACATTTTTTGCATGATAAAGTATATCTATAGTAGATTCCAGATTGTGATCAACACCGGTGGCATTAGTTATCAATCCGATACGTTTACCAGACAATTGCTTAAAATGCTCATTTCTGAGGACCTCTATTCCCGTTTCTACTTTTGGTTCATTTTTTATTTTATTTTGAGAATAGGAACGATTGGGTAATAGCAGAATGCATGCAAACAGGAATGAAATATAATTCATTTCGAAGTGAATATTTATCAGTTTAATTGTAGTTAGATAATCATATATATTCGTGTTAGACCAATAAGCAAAACACACGAATAAAAAACTAATAAAAAGTAACAACCGCTTTAACTTACTGACTATACATTTAAAAAAAACAAAATTGAACGAACCTATTAGTTTCTCTTATAAAGAACTTCAAAATCCTTCTCTGCGGATAAAAATTGGTCAAATGATATTAGTCGGCTTTCGCGGCCTGCATATCGATGATAGTGATTTCATCAAAAAAGACATCATTGAAACCGGAATCGGAGGAGTGATACTGTTTGACTACGATGTATTATTACAAAAAACGCAAAGAAACATCGCATCATCTCAACAGGTTCGTTCATTGGTGAGTGAAATACAAGAACTAGCCACCATCCCATTATTTATCTCTATTGATCAGGAAGGTGGAAATGTCAATCGTCTGAAACCGGAATATGGCTTTCCCGATTCATTTACCCATCAAAAGCTTGGCGATATTGATGATACGGATTTGACATTTGAACAGGCGGACATTATTGCCAGCACTCTTTCATCCTTAGGGATAAACGTGAATTTCGCACCTGTCGTCGATTTAAATATAAATCCTCAGAATCCTGTTATCGGAGGGAAAAAGCGCTGTTTTTCAGATGATCCGCTCAACGTGACCAACCATGCTACAGCTTTTATACAAGCACATCGTAAGAATAATATCATCTCTACCATTAAACATTTTCCCGGTCATGGGAGTTCTGAAGATGATACACACCTTGGTATGGCCGATGTAACGAAAACATGGCAGGATGAGGAATTAATTCCTTATCGTAACCTGATCCATAGAAAATTATGCGATATGGTGATGACTACTCACATATTTAATGCCAAACTGGATCCCCATTATCCGGCAACATTATCCCATACCATCCAAACCGGAATATTGCGCGAAAAGCTGGGATATAAAGGCGTACTCATAAGTGATGATTTGCAGATGAAAGCGATCTCCGATTATTATTCCCTGGAAGAAACCGTCCGGCTCGCCATTAATGCGGGTGTTGATATCCTAACATTTGGAAATAATACAGCCTTTGAACCGGAGAAGACTGCGGAAATTGCAGATATAATTTATCAGCTTGTCGAAAGTGAACAAATTTCAGAATCCCGTATTAATGAATCATATCAGCGTATCATCAATTTAAAAC
>DATFMH010000221.1:0-16338 GCA_035267045.1 Balneolales bacterium | reverse complement strand
CCTTTCAGGCGAAGCATCAGCCAGTGGTGGCCCGGACGCAGGCTGTCCGAGCGGTTCTCATAGATCGAGGCCGGACCGTCCACATTGTTGATCACCAGGTCCAGGGCCCCGTCGTTATTCAGGTCCCCGTAAGCCGAGCCGTTAGCGAAGCCCGGCCGGGCAAGGCCCCAGGCACGCGTGGAATCCCCAAACTGCAACCCGCCACGGTTGGCAAACACCGCGTTCGCCAACGGATGCGAGGGAATCATATCGATCAATCGTTTATAATCGACATTATTTCCTTTGACAATAGAACGAACAACTTCTTTTTGAGAGATATGATTCAAATAATCAAGATTGGTCAAATCCTGGTAAATGCCGTTAGCTACAAAAACATCTTTATTGCCATCGTTATCCAGATCCATGATCAGCGAACCCCAGCTCCAGTCGGTCGCATCTACTCCGGCCATCCGGCCGATCTCGCTGAAGGTACCGTCCCCGTTATTCAGCTGCAGGGTATTGCGGGTGAACTGATGATAATAGCCGTTATTAACTCGCTTCTCATATTGGGACCAAGTTCGAAAAGTAGTTTTGGATTTTAATCTTCCTTCATCATGTGGTAACATATCGGTCACAAAAACATCAGGGTAACCGTCATGATTAATATCGGCTACATCAGCACCCATGGCACTTAAACTTGTTTCCGTCATTTCTTCAGGTAATACTTCTTTAAACGTACCGTCATGCTTATTGATATACAGGTAATCCCGCTCGAAGAAATCGTTACTGATGTATATATCCGGCCAGCCATCACGGTTAAAATCGGCTATATTAACGCCCAAACCAAATCCGATAATACTACTATAGATGCCAGCATGTTCTGTTACATCTGTAAAATGGCCGCCGTCATTCCGGTATAATTTATTCCCTCCTAAAGTATCCGGTATCAATCTCTGATTCCCGGTCATATTGGAATAGTTAACAACAGATTGTATAGGATTATTCAATAGATACAAATCGAGGTCTCCATCACCGTCGTAATCAAAGAAAGCGGCTTGTGTTGATAATCCAGAGAGAGCAACACCATACTGTTTTGATTCGTCTTTAAAATGAGGTACTCCATTTTTATCAATACCTTCATTTATAAACAGTTTATTGTGGCGATTTTTCCCCCCGGGTGGACCGGATATGCAAACAAAAAGATCCAATAACCCATCCCCATTAACATCTGCAAATGTAGCTCCAGTCGACCAGAGGCTGTCGCAACCAACAGAAGCTTCTTGAGTTATATTACGGAAATGAAAATTACCTTCGTTTAAATAAAGTTTATTCGATACCTGATTTCCGGTGAAGTATATATCTTCTTTACCGTCATTATTAACATCACCTATAGCTACTCCTCCGCCATTATAAAAATTACGAAAAGTATAAGTGTTTAATTTTCTTGTTGAGGTAAGATTATTGGCAAAATTAACGCCTGTTTTGGCTGCTGGCAACAGCTTCATTAACGTTGGTTTATTTATATGATTCGTAGAGCAGGAAACCAATAACAATGAACTTATTATAACCGCGCTAAATGCATACCTACTCATTACTCAGGCAAACCAATTTAAATGTTAAACGATCAATGAAAAAAATTAAAAAGAGTTGTGATAATATACGTGATTTCTCACCACGGTAAAGCTTTAGAGTTAATATCAACTCATGTCAGGAGAAGTGTACTGATAATAAATACGTAATAAGCTACTAGTTATTGTTAATTATAAATATAAAGGAAATGCGCAGCTAAGCCACACATTTCCTTTACAATGGAGATACCACTTAAAGTATTAAGTGGGATAACAATTAATAACCCGGATTCTGATGTAAATTGGTATTCGCTTGCAATTGAGCGAAAGGAATAGGCATCACATTTACATGTGTATCAGCATCCGGTTTGGATTTACCATTGGTACCAGTATTCCACCAAGCATCATTATATGCTGTTTGTCCAGAAGGATATGGAGCACCTTTTACATCTTTACTATCATAATGATAGTGCATTCCACCCTGGAAGCGAATTAAGTCCTGACGGCGCCATAATTCGGTATAGAATTCATGGCCGCGTTCCATAAGGATTTTATAAGCACTCAGAGAAGAATAATCAGATAAGCCGGCTCTTTCGCGAATCATATTTACGAGTCGCAATGCTTCGCCGCTGCCTGGATTCATTCTCCATAATGCTTCAGCTTTCATAAGCAACACATCGGCATAACGAAATACCGGGAAATCATTACTTAAGTCAGGTGTAGCACCCAATGCATATTGGAATTTATGGAAACGGACACCGCCTTCACGCCATGCGTGGGGTTCCATTTCATTAATATGTGGTGTGAAATACAACGTATCACCATGAGGTTCATCACTGAAGGCACTGGCATCAATCAGCTTGTTACCTTTGGTATCATACTGATAACCGACCAGAAAACCTTTTTTACGAACATCACTGCTTTGGAAAGAATTATAGAAATCTTCAAGACTGGAGTATCCGTTCCAGGGTTGTTGCTGCAAATTGAAGGTCTGTTGTGTTAAATAATGACCTGTCATCTGGGCAATATTGAAACCGTGGAAGAATACCTGATCGTACGGTATGGCAAAGATCGTCTCAGGCGAATGCTCGTTGTTAGTCTTGAAGTCATCAAAGTAATTCGGGGATAAACTGAATTTACCAGAGTTGATAATTGAATCACACTGAGCTACAACATCCTGCCAATGAGCTGTACCAGTATACACTTTGGCATTCAGATACAATTTGGCAAGCAAGAAATGCGCGGCCCATACATTCATACGAGCATATGTCGATGAGTTATTATCCCGGCTAAGTTGCTTGATATTAGCTTTAACCTGTGTTTCGATAAAATTAAAGACTTTTGTACGGCCAGTCTGGAAATTAGCTTCGTTTGGCGGAGCTTTAGAAGCATCGGCAAATTTGGTAACAATTGGTACATTACCAAAAATATCTACGAGCCAATAGTAATACAGTGACCGTAAAACCTTTAATTCTGCCGTATACTTAGCTGCTTTATCTTTACTTACTGATCCCTTTTGTACTAATTGATCGAACTGATAGATCAGACGGTTACAAGAATTAACACCACCATAGCAGAAGTTCCAGGTATTATTAATACCATCATCTTTCGGATCAAACGTATGAGTTTGAGCTCTTATCCATTGCCCGCCATCATACCAGTCAGTACCTCTTTGCGGGATAACTGCTTCGTCAGTCGATACTTCCTGTTCGGAAAAGATACCGTTATGACCGGCATATCCACCAAGCTGACTATAAGCAGCACCCAAAGCTGAAGAAAACTGCTGATTAGTTTGAAAGAAATTATTAGCCGTTACCTGACTATAGGGATGCTCTGTCAGATTCGTACATGATGCACTTATCAAAAAGACAGCTAGCAGTGCCCATGTCCATTTTTGTTTAATAAACTTTATTGTACTCATGTCAAATACGATTTTCAGCTGCGGTTAAAATTTTAAATCTACACCAAGTGTAAATGTACGGGCCATGAACCAAGAGTTCCGGCGATCAATACCCGGTGCAAGTTTGTCTGGATTGCCAGCATTTGGTGCAAAACCACCATTATCGACTGATCCTACATCCGAAAGTTGTGGTTCCGGATCGGGTCCTTTGTAATTGGTGATTGTCAGCAAGTTCTGGCCAGATAAATATATTCGCAGACTTGACACTGAGAAATTCTCTGGCAGTGGTACCGTATATCCAAGAGTTGCGTTATCAAGTTTCACAAAATCACCTTTTGACACATCAAAGCTTGTGAATTGAGGGTTATCTGTGAGACCTTTCAGAGCTAATGAAGAAGCAAGCACGTTATGCTGTCCTACAACAGATGGTGAAGGATCCTGGTAGAAGGCACGATATGTATTTACCAAATCATGACCAAAAGTACCACGGATAAACATATTCAAATCCCAATTTTTGTAATGGAAGGAGTTATTCCAGCCAAACTGCCATTTCGGAAGACCATTTCCTATTACGGTACGGTCTTGCGGGGTTGCCTGGCTAAATGGAATAATTTTTCCGGTAGGATTCCCTTTTGCATCCAATTGTTTCACCATCCAATGGCCATTTTGAACTCCTGCGTAGATAGGACCCCAGATTTGACCAATAGGTTCACCTTCTTTGACTCTAATCAAATAGGTGTTGTTCTGTCCCGGTGCACCTAAATTGGAAATAAATTGCTGGTTCCCAAATTTGAATTGACTATTAGACAGAGAAGCAAGCTTTGTTCTTCTGTAGTGTGTATAAGTAACACCTGTTGTCCAGCTGAAATCCCTTTGTTGAACAGCCTGGAAATTGACATTTATATCAAGTCCGGCATTGTTCAATTTACCGACGTTCAGCCATTCGGTAGAAGATAAATTAGGAGGAACAGGTACGCTTGCCTGATAGATAAGATTTTCTGTTCTGTCGTAATAGTAATCAACAGAACCGCTTATTCTTGAATTAAGAACTGCAAAATCAGCTCCGATATCGAGACCTTTCTTAGTTTCCCATTTAAGATCAGGATTATCCTGTTGGGCAGGTCCGTATGCCGGAATGAATTTGCCATTTACTAAAAATGATCCCGTTGGTGAGAAACGCAGTAAAGAAAGATAACTGCTTGGTGCATCATTACCTGTTACACCATAAGAAGCACGAACTTTCAGGCTGTTGACCTTAGGGATATCAAATAATTGAGCAAGCTGAATACCTCCGTTAACGGCCCAGAAATTACCCCACTTATTATTAGCGCCGAATCGTGATGATCCTTCGTGGCGTATACTGGCAGACAGGAAGTAAGTATCCCTGTAATTAAAATTGGCTCTTCCAAAGAAAGCAATGAGTTTGTGAGAGTCTTTCTCACTTGTCACTGTAGCCAATCCATTGGCAAGATCCTGTGAGGCACCCAGTTCGTTGAAAGTAAAGGCATTGGTAATAAAATCACCGGTATCGATGAAGTTATTAGTATGAACAAATTCCTGATAAGAATAACCGGCGACAGCATCCAAATCCATACCAGAAAATACAGTATGTAAATAATGTGCGGTAGCCTCAGCCAGTCGATCCGTAAATTGGTTACCTGATTCTCTGGCTAATCCATTACGATTGGCTCCACGGTAATGTGCTATACTTGGATAATACTGATCATTCGAAGTTGATCTTCTTTGTTCAGAGTAAAATCCGGCTACACTTAACCCGGGAACAAAATCCGAGAAATCATACTCGCCACGTAAACTACCGAGTATCTGTTTCTGATTACCCTTATTTATGTTTTGGTTGATTATAGCAACAGGATTAAAATAATCGAACGCATTCTCTTCGAAATAACCACCATATGTTGTATTAGTGGCATCCATTATAGGAGCTGTCGGATTATAAATCGTTGCGTAACGAAATGCTTCCGGGAATCCAAGTTGTTGATCCTTATTCGTTACCGAGAGGTTTAATTTAAATGTAGCTCTCTGATTCAACGCATATTGCGTTAAATTCAATCGACCATTCAACTGTTGGAAACCGGTCTGTTTTTCAATTCCCTGTACGTCACGATAATTGATCGATGCCCGGTAATTTGTATTCTTGGCACCACCCGTAAAAGATAATTCGTGTACCTGATCAACACCGGGATGAGTTATTGCACCTATCCAGTTGGTTGATGAACCACGATCAGTGGTACCTGACAAACTTTTATATTGAGATGCCGATAGGACCTTTATCTCCCTGTAAGGATTTGAAAGTGCTAACGATCCATTATACTCAACATTAAATGAAGCTTTTCCGGATGTATTGGAACCGGATTTTGTCGTGATAATAATAACACCACCTGACCCACGGGTTCCGTAAATAGCTGATGATGAGGCATCCTTCAATACGTCGATCGATTTTATATCATTTGGATCAACGCTGTTTAATGAAGCACCCGGTACACCATCAATAACTATAAGTGGTGAAGAGTTTGCCCCAATAGAAGATAAACCACGTAAACGGATTTGGTAATTACCGTTAGGGTCACCTCCCGGTTTTGATATGGTCAAACCCGATACTTTACCCTGTAACAGCTGAGCCGGATCATTTATCGTTCCCTTGTTAAAATCGGAAGATGATACGCTCGTCACAGAGCTTGTAATCGTTTTCTTTTCTTGTGAACCATAACCGACAACGACTAATTCCTTACCGCTAATGGTTCTGGAAGCCAACATCACGTTGATGGTATTTCTTCCATTAATTGGTACTGTTTGCGATTGGTATCCTATATAGGAAAACACCAATGTATCCTGCAATGAAGACACATTTAGAGTGAAATTACCATTAGGATCTGTCGCTGTTCCATTTGTTGATCCCTTTACAAGGATATTCACGCCTGGAAGCGAATTACCACTCGTTTTATCAGTAACCTTCCCTTTTACTGTTTGACTTTGTGCCTGGGAAGTAGTGACACATACTCCACATAATAAAAAAACTGACAGTATCAGCTTTACATACTTTAACCTTTCCATTCTTATCTCCATGGTTATTGTTAACCCACTTTTAGCTACAAGATTTATATAGACCTATATAATAAAAGCGCTATTTATACGCAAATGGTTATAGAATGTATTTCATATGTATATGCTATTTGAACGTGACATTCCTGCCATTGTTATCGTTATCAATGCTCAGTAAAATTATTTTACGCTGATTTTTATGTAAGCGGTTTCATTCAAAAAAAATTTAGAAGGGGTATCGTTTTATCAATAGACAGATAAGTGAGAATTATTTACCGGATAATTTCAAGTAAAAAATCATGCTCAAATTATCACAATTTGACGGCTGCAATCAAGGAATTATTATACTAATAATGGCATAATGTGGTGAACTAGGAAAGATTTTTTAAGACTGTTTTAACAATTTAAGGCGAATTGTTAAATTTTGTAAAAACCAGCTATCAGAATCAATTATCTCCTATCCGTAGGATAAAATCCGGATTCATGGAGGTAATAATTTATATCTTTAATCGATGTATGTAATTTTTGAGCATTCATTATCATATCATTTCCATCAACCGGATACCAGTTATGATGCTCCTTTTTCCCAAAACCAGCAACATCTATGGATTGAATAGTTTTAAATATATCCTGAATCAAGGTATCTTTTTCTGATTTTGATGTTATATGCATGGCGTCTTCATAACATCGTAAAGCCTTTTCTCCAAAAACCGGATGATCATATAATAAAAACGTCTTAGCTAATTCGGGTTTGCCAAGGCGAATAGCTGATTCACTGTAACTGGCAGCAGCGAAATACAACAAACTTATTTTCGAGAATAACTCAAAATCATTTATATGAGCATATAATGCAGCTATTATTTTTGCGGAGGCTTCCCGTTCTTTTTTGGTAAGAACTTCATATTCCTTTAAAAGTTCTTTTCTTTCGTAAGGTTCATTGATATGCTCAAATATTTCCCCCAAACGCATAATGCCACGTAAATTCAATGGAAAACCCATTGACATTAACGGATCTATAAAACCTGCCGCCGAGGGTAACATCGCCCATCGTTCACCGACAATCCGGTCACATCGATAGGATAGGTGTTCAAGATGTTTAAAGGGATAGATTATCGTAGCATTTTCAAATAACTTTTTGATCGATGGATACCTGTTTAATAATCGTTCCCATGCAGGGGCTCCTTCCTCCAAATGTATTTTTCGAGCCATTTCATCTTTCAGTGATACCCCGGCGCTGACAATACCATTATTAAACCTCAAAACCCATATCCATCCCTCATCAAATATATGATGCATGGCTGCATCATCAGGATGATAGGGTAATTCATTTTTCCCATTTTTCTTTATCCATTCTTCTGTTAAACCGACGTTCCTGAAGTGGGTATACAATCCCTGACGGTCAGGCAAATCGGGATAACGATGTTCAATAGGCAAATTGAGCTTTTGATTTAGAAACGAGTTGGGGCCCGTTGCATCAATAATGAAATTTGCCCGGTATTCATTTTGATTACCTCTGCTTCTCGTTTCAAGCCTCACTTCATCATCCAAAAAGTGAATATCCGTTATTGTTGTCTTGTCCCGATACTCAATCCCGGCTCTTTGCGCAAACGTAACAAGCAAGTGATCAAAATCAGGTCTGTACCAATGGGTATCACCAAGCTCACTATGTGGATTAGCCGCTACCAGTAATTGATTCTGGTGTAATTTGTCATCCTCAAAGGGCTTGTGCGCATCATGATGAAAAAAGGAAAATCCCCGTTTTAATCCAACCGGTACCTCAGGATATGTCCTTTGCCAGCTTCCCCACTTACATAAATGAAGTATTTCGTCAAGTTCATATTTCCCTGCTATTTCTTCAAGGTATAAGTTGGTCAATGGAGTGGTCGATTCCCCTATAACAAACCGCGGATGTTCCTCCTTTTCAACGAGAAGTACCGACAAGCCTATTTTCCGGGCTATAAGTGCGCTTAACGTTCCACCAAAACCTGAACCTATTACTGCCAGATCATACTTCATTTTTATACGATATCACTGATTTAAATAATTGCAATCTTCACACAGAGGATACGATTTATAAAATTGTGCCTGATTTAGATCCACAAGCCTTTGCCTGCGTGAGTCGAAACAGGATGAGCATTCTGAAAATTGTTCTAAATCCCATAAATCAGCAAATACACGCCCTTTATTTAGACTCAGACCGTAATCGAGTGCTTGCTCCAGTGTATGAAGTTTAGGAGGAGAAAATAGTCCTTCTGCCTGTAGTAATTCCATAGCGCCGTTGCCACCTCTCGTTGGTATCACAATGGCTACTTTTGCCTTCACTTCAAAAGCAAAGTCAATGGATCTGCATGCCCATTCCAAACCTTCCTCTTCATTCATAAAAGGTGGTTTCACTAAAATAAATACTCGTAAATCAATTTCATTTTCATCCAAAAACATTGCTGCTTCCCGAAAAGAATCGATTGTAATACCTTTATTTAATTTTTCCAGGACAACAGGATGAGCGGTTTCCAATCCTAAAGCCACCTCCAGTTTTCCTTCCAGCATATCCCGAAAACGAAGAGTCTGTTCCCCAATGAGACCAGGATGAGATTCGACGATTATACGTTTAAAGGGTTTAAGTATTCCGGCTATGTCGGCGTAATCACTAACCGGTATTGCTTTCCGGTCAAAAAAACTGCCACTATTATATAATTTGACTTGATACGCTTTGGGGAGATTTCTTAAAGCGGTTTTAATCTGATGTGGTATGGCTCCCTCCGGCACCGTTTCGTTCAATGTGTTCTTCCACAAATCACACATAACGCAACGCCACGGACATTCCTTATTAGTAAGAAATATAACAGAAGAGTCGACCATTTCTCCATCGGGAGATAATTCCTTCTCATTATGAAAAGCATACGGCTGCCACGCATCACGATCATTACGCGGCGGACGCAACTTTTTTATCCATTCTTTTCGATCACCGGTATGTTCAGGGTAAATAGCGTTTTCTCTCCTCATTTAAAGATACATCATTTGGAAGGTACGCCGGTATTGTGCTTCCCTGTTAGGCAATAATTCCTGTAACTGATTCTCATTAATAGCACCATGTTGAAATCTTCTTTTTTCAAACACAGGCATATCCATTCCTGTTATTGCTTTTACACCCCGGGAAACGACCTCACCCTTCAGGCTGTATAATTTATCCTCATTATACTCCGTAAGATCAATAAACGGGATACTCTCTGCTACTTCGATGACATCCGGCCGTGTGTAGGGACTGAATGAGTCGAATCCCATATGTTTAGCTGTTGCGTACGAACGTGTATACGAACGACTCAAGCCACCGCTAAACGTCAGTGAGTGTTTTATTTTATCCACACCCCAGCCTTCGTGATACAACATTCTGTTATTGATAATACTTCGAATGGTCAATTCGGGATTGGCATCTATGGGATAATCACGCAGATTCTCATCTCCACCCTCACCATCTAACATAAATTGCCATTCAGGGTAACGAGCATGTATCCCTTTGAACAACGCAATACTCATAGTTGCCGATTGTATATCCAGCGGCTTGTAATCTTCAACAATACGTATAGTCTCTTCCACATTCAATTGAGAACGATCCGCTTCAATAGGTTCCAGGAAAAGAGACAAACCCAGTTTATTCAAAAACTGATATGATTGATCACGATCCGGCCCATTTCCGAGATCAAGTGTAAAGGCCTTTAACCGGCCCGGATTCATACCCATCTTCTGCATCAGGTGATAGGTGACTAAAAATACCGACCCGCTATCGATCCCACCTGAAAAGCTGACACCAACCGGTACGTCTTCCGGAAGATGCTTAAGCCATTTCTGAATTTCATTGGCCAGTTTTCCAATATAAAGACGGCCTATTTCATCCAAATCGGTAGGCAAGGTTCCACTTGGCGGATCAAAGAAACGGGTATAAACCGGATTAGGATCAGGACAGCCCAATAGTTGAATTTCTACTACAAAATGGGCCGGAACCATCCGTGTATAACTGGGATGAAACTGATCATCGAAATTATTTTCTTTCAACCAATCATATATGGTATCAATCCGGTCGGCAACAACCAGCGCAGGGCCTTCCGAACGTTTAGCCAGGAAATATCGCAGAGGATGATCCAAAGACCTGGCCATCCTGACCATTTTTCCTTTCTTGGCAATAAGAGCAAAGGAACCATCAATTTCTCTTACTTCTTCCGGGGTACCGTTCAAAATACGTCTTTGAGCCTCCTCATCAGACATATTGTAAATCTTATTACTATCGGGATCCGTTAAATCGACTAAACGTTCTACATATTGATGCATAATCCGGGAATATCACTTTAAAGGTTAGAATGTTGTCTATTAAAAAAGCTCTTATTCTATATATGGCTATAATTTGATCCTTTTCTCTTCAATAATCAAACAGAGTATGAGTTTGAATTAATAACATTCACCTGCATCATGATATTGCCTAAAATTACATACTCCTTATCAATTCTAATCTTACCTTATTTCATACGCTTAAAAACGGCTGCCTCCCATGGCCGCAAGTTCACATTTCCTTCGCTATTGATCGCAGTATCAGAATAGTTTCCTATCTGGAAATCCCAATTGTCTGATTTTATTTCAGACGGTAAATTATAATCCATTTTTTTATCAGACATATTTAGGATAACCAGGTCCTTTTTATCACCCAGAGTTCTCGTATAAATAAAAATATCCGGATTGTTCCGTTCATAAACCGTGAAATCACCATAAACCAATATTGGATGTTCATGCCGGTATTGGATCATCTTCTTATAATAGTTGAATACAGAATTTGGATTATTCTGTTCCGTCTTAACATTTATCGTTTTATAGTTAGGATTAACCATGATCCATGGCTTACCTGTTGTGAATCCGGCATTCTTCTTATCATTCCACTGAATGGGTGTTCTCGCATTGTCGCGGCCAAATTCCCTTTGACTCTGAAGGTAAGCTTTAAGATCACCACCTCTTGCTTTTACAGCTTTGTAACCGTTATAAGTTGCCACATCCCGGAAATCGTGGATGGTTTTAAAGGGGACATTTGTCATACCCAATTCATCGCCCTGAAAAATATAGGGTGTCCCCCTCATCGTCAGCAGCAAAGTAGCAAATAACTTTGCCGAAGGAACACGGTATTCCTTATCATTACCAAAACGGGAAATCAACCGGGGGAAATCATGATTCCCCAGAAAAATACTGTTCCATCCCTTGCCTTGCTTAGCCAGGGCGCTGTCCCACCGAATAAAAATATTTTTGAATTCCGGTAACGTCCACTTCTTTTTATGTACGATATCATTTTTCTCATAATGATCGATTCCCATCAGTTCAAACTGGAAAATCATGTCCAGTTCGTTGCGCGACGGGTCTACATAAAGGGGAGCTTCATTTAAATGAACGCCGGAAGCTTCTCCAACCGTCATTATATTATAATGACTTAAAACACGCCTGTTCATTTCTTTCAGATATTTGTGTTCATTCGGACCATTAGCATAGAAATGAGCGAAATCACCATTAAAATTCTTTGGGAAATTCGGAAACGTGGTATCTTTAGAATACAATGATACCACATCCATACGAAATCCGTCGATACCTTTATCCAGCCAATAATGCATCATTTTGAAGATGCTATCCCTTACAGCCGTATTATCCCAATTTAAATCAGGTTGCTCAGTGGCGAACAGATGCAGGTAATACTGTCCCGTCTTTTTATCAAATTTCCAGGCACTTCCACCGAAATATGAAACCCAGTTATTTGGTGGTCCGCCATTTGGCCCCGGATCTCTCCAGAAATAAAAATTACGGTACGGATTATCCTTCGATTTTTTTGATTCCTGAAACCAATGATGTTGATCGGATGTGTGGTTGACTACCAGGTCGAGTATTACTTTCATATTCCTTCGTTTCGCACCAGCTAACAGGCTGTCGAAGTCGGCCATGGTGCCGAAATCTTTCATAATGTGATAATAATCACTGATATCATATCCATTATCAACATTAGGAGACCGATAAATCGGGCACAGCCAAATTACATCAACACCCAAATCTTTTAAATAATCCAGTTTATGTGTGACCCCCTTAAGATCTCCTATTCCATCACCGTTGCTGTCCTTAAAACTTCTTGGATAAACTTCATATACCACACTCTCCTTCCACCATTTATGTGAAGCAGTATATTTCTGATTATCCATTTTTTTCTCAGATCTATTACAGGACAAACTCACCAATCCTACAAGAAAGAAAATGACGAATGATTTCATAAATCCCTTTTCATTAGTTATTTATCGTTTAAAAATAATTAAGATTAACCGGTTAAATTCTTTGTGCATTTGTTTAATTATTTTATATACAATTATATGTATTTACTTTCAAAATTATTTTTCCATACGTGATTTAAGAAATTCCCTCTCCTTAATGTATCAATGAATATAATTTTAGTAGTTGTCTATTTGAATATGAACAAAATTTTGTTATCGTTAACACAATTAGTTGTAAATCAATCCCCTACAATAATTGTCATATATCCGACTGACACGCTTGATACCGAAACAGGAATGTAAATTCTATAATTTTTGATCCAATGAGTAGTGAACCCAACAAGAAAAAGAATGAATCCGGCCAACAACTGAACAGAAGAAAATTTTTGAAATCCATACCTTTTGCTATCGGATTACCCTATGCTATCAGCCGAAGTGTAAAAGCTGAAGACATGCATGTTAATGATTCGGAAAGAACGGATAATCCCAATGCTAAAAAACTGCTTACCACTGTACCGGACCCGGTAATACCATCCCGGCCTGATCTAATCAAAATGTATCATAAATGCTGGGAATTGGGCAACCAAAACTCTGTACATGGTACTCCTCAAAATGGTTTTGTGGACTGGTATATAGATGCTTCTTTTGATAACCGCATTTTTCAGTGGGATACTTGTTTTTGTATAGCATGGGCCAAATATTCACAAGGGGCCCTGCCCAATATACAAAGCATGGATAATTTTTACCGCAAACAACATCCTGATGGTGCTATTTCCGGGGTGATCAGGAAAAAAGATGGTACCGACGATCAGCCTGAAAGTTCTCCATGGTTTACACGAAATAATCTGTTCTCATGGATTGAATATGAATATTATCTAACCACCGGAGATTCCTCCCGGTTTAATCGGGTTGTACCCATATTGGTAAAGTATGCACATTGGATCCAAAAAAACAGGAGACACCCCAACGGACATTATTTCTGGTCGGGTTGGAGCAGCGGTATGGATAACTCTCCTCGTTCCCGAGCCGATAAGTTCTATCCACCCTATTCCTGGGTGGATTATGATGCCAATGAAGCATTGGCGGCCTATTATTTAGTTGAAATGGCCAAAGTAATCGGTGATACAAAAACCGTCAAAGAATTCAGTCAGCTGCACGATCAGATTAAAAAACTCGTCAACCGGGACATGTGGAGTAAGAAAGATCACTTTTATTGGGATCTGGATAAAGACAACTCTTTCGTGAAAGTCATGACGGTTGCCTCGTTCTGGACATTATGGGGACGTATAGCTAATGATCATCAGGTACAAGGTCTGGTTGATCATTTGAATGACACAAATACATTTAACCGTCCGCACCGCGTACCGACTCTGTCCGCCAGCGAAAATAAATATGCCCCTTCCGGGAAATACTGGAGAGGTAGTGTCTGGGCCCCGACCAATCATATGATCGTAAAAGGGTTGATGGCCAATGGTCATTATAAACTGGCACGTGATATTGTGCTGAATCACCTGAACAACGTAGCAGCTATTTTCAGTGGAACCAATACGGTGTGGGAAAATTATGCACCCGAGTTTGATAAACCCGGCGCACCCGCTCAGGATAATTTTGTAGGCTGGAGCGGTGTCGGGCCAATTGCCCAGTTAATTGAAAATTATATCGGGATTAATCTAAATGTCCCGAAAAATGAGATAAACTGGTATTTATTAAGCACCGAATCATTAGGTATAAAAAACCTTAATTTTGGGAAAGGCAAAATATCATTGATTGCGCATGCACGTAAGCATATCGAAAATCCTGTTAAAATAACAGTAGACGCCCCGCAAGCCTTTACTTTGAATGTGAATGACGGGAAAAAAGTTTATAAGAAATCCGTACAAAAGGGGAAATCTGAGATCACTATTACTCCATAAATAAATGCCATGACCGCATTCAAACAAAACTCAACCCAAAAAAGGACGGCTTCTAAACCGTCCTTTTTTATTTAAGTGAATTAGCTACTTTCTATCGGTTCAGTATAACCGGGAATTCGGCTATTCTAAGCGAGGTACTTCCATAAGGAATGAGGGTGATATTTTCTTTCTTTTGATATGAACGAGCCGGACTATGAGGCAATGGGCCGGCATAGTTATCATATAATTTCCATTTGGCTATGCGTTTACCTTCCGCTTGTAGCTCAACCGGTGCTGTATCGATCGTCCATGGATAATCAGGCATTTTATCTGCCACTTTAACTTTAAAGGAAGAAGGGATATCCTTGTGATTGATCAATAAACCATAATTCCATGGTTTTTGTGGTTTGATTCCCCAAACTGGGACAGAATCGACTTCGCCCAACTTATCCCATTTCCCCGGTATTTTAAGAGCAAATACCAGCGGACCACGTTCAATTCCAAGCGAATTCTGGTACCAACGATCGGTCCGTATTTTAAGCGGTAGATCGAGTACTACCGTATCACCGTCTTTCCAGGTTCTTTTTATCATAGCGACCCGATCTCCTTTGGGATTAGAATAAGTTTTGCCGTTAATTGTTATTTCGGCATTTTTCTCCCACCCCGGAATTCTTAAATGAAGAGGGAATGTAACCGGTGTATCATGATGAAAAGTAAACTCGATTTTTCCTTTAAACGGATAATCTGTTTTTTCTTCAAACGTAACCTTTTGTCCATCAGCAACTTTTGCAGTAACTGTATTCGGAGCATATAACATGGCAACCAATCCATTATCAGGTGTAGCCATCCAGAGATTTCTGACGAACTTCGGCCATCCCTGATGCATGTTAACAGTACAACAGGGGTAACCTGTCAATAAACCGTAACAAACAGCATTTTTATATGCTGTTGTAAAATTACGATCTCCTTCGCTTATGGTAGGTTGATTTGCTTCCTGGAAATACTGACGGCCTGAATAGGCTGCCGTTATCTGAGCCGGTAAGGCATTGTAAGCTACTCGTTCGATAGCATCAGCATAGTCGACACGACCGGTTATCCGAACAAGATTTTCCAGGCTGAACATGGTTTCAACAACCGTACATAATTCTGTTCCATTGGTTGGATTTTTACCATGTAACAATTCATCACTTGTAAAGACTCCCTGAACAACACCATCATTTTTCATCAAATCATTCCAGCCTTTGTACGAGGCTTTTAGATCCGTGGAGTCTTTTGTTTGCAGGTAATTAAGAGCCGGTGCTTTCAATGCCATGGCAACATTAACACCATGTGTTGAAGGAAGATTACCGGTAAGGAACCCATCAGTCCAATCAAGGGTTTGTTTGTTAATCAGTGGAGCCAGGTTCAATAAAAACTTGTCGCCTGTTTTGTTATATAACCAATAAACAGCTTCCTGATTTGTTTCCCCACGTGCTTTGGCCCACCATGTCCAGTGATCTAACGGTTTTTGTGGTAAGGATTTTAATTCGTATTTGAAATATTTCGTCATGAAAGGAATAACACGCTTATCCTTAGTAGCTGAATAGTATGATTCAAAAGCCTTTAACATCACCATACGAGGCCACCAATCCGCTTTATTGGCTATCTGAATGTGTGGA
>DATFMH010000220.1:0-82398 GCA_035267045.1 Balneolales bacterium | reverse complement strand
CGAAAGGATATACCAACCATAACACCACTAAACGTGTTTTGAATATCGAGTTATTACCGGATGAGATTACTAAGACTGTATACTATACGGGTAAAACCCTTAACATTTCATTTTAGTGTTTCATAAAAGGGAATAGGCAATGATCTATTGTTATGTATCATCATTTAATGTGGAATGACACATTTGGGGAGTAAATTTTTACCCATAAGAATATTTTAGACTTCTCCAGTCCCTCAAGCCTGGTCACAATGAAGCATCCGGAAAGGCATTAACTATACTTCTAAAAATGGTTCACGTTAATTGTGCATGATCATTTTTTCAAATGCAAACGCCGTTTTTACCAAGTATAAAACCGATGATAATTCCCAAGCCTAGTCCAAGACCCAAATGATTAGTAGCCATTCCAATACCGCCGCCTATGATGATTGACATGGTAAATGGCTTACAGCCAAAATTGGAGAATACCTTTCTATAGTATTTCTTTATCGTATACATATTAGTTTCCATAAATTAAACAAGGTTATACTCTATACATGGATTACAACCTAGTTTAAAAGATAAGCTATTAACATTAATATTACAATATGGTAATATAGATATATTAATATGGGGTTCGTTTAAGCTTATAATCTATCTACTTAATAAAGGTAGCTGTTAAATAAGATTATTCTATGACCACCGACAACCGACCACAGAGAAATGCTCTGATATTAAGTAAACATTATTTATTCTGAAAAACCGTATAATCAACGTGAGTTCGGTATCGGAATCATGCTTTATGCATCTAAACAGCTCTGTGTCGTCGATGGTCCGTCGTCAAGATATGTTATATTTTCACAGGTCGTATTCTCAATGTAATTTTTACAACTCTGTGATTCTTATCCAAACCTCACGTTATATTATATCATGGTTATTTCAACTCATTTACGGCATTTTGTAGTTCATCAGCAAAATGGTTTAATACTCCGGCAACAACAGGTATTTGTTGTTGTGCAACCGTCCATTTTTTTGCATCCATGGCGATATGAATAGCCGGCAGTGTTTTAACACTATATCCTGTTGTAGGCCCCGTGGCATATATTTCATGTTTAAACCAGGGTGTTCCGGGTAATCCCTTCGAATACGTTAAAGCCCGATCTGTTTCGATCAGTTGTTTATTAATGTCTGCGGCCTTTTTTGTGCTTAATGTGCCATTATTGAGTTTGTTAGCCAGTAATGAATCGTATAACGCGGAATAATGTTTGACGTTTTTTACAGCCTCATACAAAGGCGAAAAATTTAATTTTGGTATAATATCTTCCTTTTGAGGAGATACAAAAGGCCTGGATGGATTGGCGATTGTTTTATATGCATGCAAAGAAACCAGTTTATTATGATTTTTTATATCCTTTCTCATAACATCATTCTGTTTCTTTAATTGATCAACATATTTACCCAGATCATTTGAAAAATCTCTGAATCCGAAAGGGATAATATCGGCATCGGCAAAACGGAGAATGGAATGACCAACGGATTCAGCAAGTGTCACCCCATAATGGAAACCGGGATCTCCAAAGCGCATATAATGATCATAAGTATCGTAAAGGGAATGGTAGTATCCGCCATAATTTTCACCATAAAAACCGAGATCCATTGATGATATGCCGATATGCTGTAGAAAAGGAGTGAAGTCGGAGCCCGATCCCAGGGGATGAACCGGTAATTCTGTCGCATTTTGTGCATGCCTGTTTCCGCTCACCATCATTCGTAAACGGTCACGGCGAAGAATACTCACATTTGTTTCCGGATCTTTTATATCAGAAGCCACTTCATTAAGCATTTTTTGGATTACTGGAGATCCTCCCATAGAAAGAAAACCGCGGCCACTGTCATCTGTATTGATATACACAACACCTTTTTTCTGTAACTCTTCAGCATGCTGTTCTACCCATTCGGTGGATCCGAAAAGTCCTGGTTCTTCACCATCCCAGCTGCAATATATGATGGTTCTTTTAGGACGCCAGCCGGTTTTTAAAAGCTGTCCCATGGCCTTTGCCTCGCCCAATTCCGCCATCAAGCTGCTAAGGGGATCCTCTGCGCCAAATACCCATCCGTCGCGATGATTTCCACGAATAACCCATTGATCTGGATACTCAGAGCCTTTTATCATGGCAATAGTATCGAAATCGGTAACCAGTTTCCAGTTGAATGTAAGTTTGAGATGCACTTTGGCCGCACCGGGACCGATATGATAGGTAATCGGGAGGGCTCCTCTCCAGGATGCGGGGGCAACGGGGCCGCCTAGCGCTTTAAGCAATGGAAGAGCATCTGCATAAGATATGGGTTGAACCGGAATTTTCATGATAGTCGGTGCATCCTTTATAGGAATGCGTTTGGCATTTTTTGTAGCAGCATAACCAGGTGTTAATGGATCGCCGGCATATTTTGTGATATCGAGGAGGGAGCCACGCTGTACTCCGTATTTTGGACGCCAGGGGCCGTCTGGATAAACATCACCACGTGCATAACCGTCATCTTTAGGATCCGAATATATAATACATCCTATGGCACCATGTTCGTAAGCCAGTTTGGCTTTTACACCACGAAAAGAGCCACCATACCTGACAATCACTATTTTACCTTTTACACTTATTCCTAATTTGTCCAGATAATCATAATCTCCTGGAATTCCCTGATTCACATACACCAGCTTACCTGTAACATCACCATCAGCAGAAAATGCGTTATACGGGGGCAATTCATGATTCCTGTGATAAGTCACCGGGACCTGTTTAAAGGATGGTTCCCGAAGCTTAGCTTTGTAATGTGTTGGAGCAATAAGTTCAAGTTCTTGTTCTCTGGGAGTCGGAAAAAGAACATAATATTTAACGATCTTTGCATCCCAACCCCATTTATTCATTTTTTGAGCGACATAAACGGCATTAATACTGTCATGAGGGGAACCGTCACCGTTTGGCTGAGATGCCATAAATTGTAACCATTTCATCATATCCTTTCGATTCAGATAAGAGTCAAAACGATGCTCTAATAAGTATTCACTGGAAATATGATCTTTTGAAAATCCCCATATGGGATGGTCTTGAGTCGGTTTATAAGTAAAAGCAAGACATATTATGGATAAACCCAAAAGGAGTGACACGCGCTTTATATTATTCATATAAGATCCAGGTTTGATAATAATTATGAAATTAGAGTAACCAAAAGTCGTTAAGGAAGAGATTTTCCCCCGCATGTTTATTCTACCTGATTTATCATTGTGATGCTTTAAAAAAATGTAAATTGAAGAGAAGGGGTTAAGAATTTTTTAATGCTGAATTATTGGATATTTACATTCTTTGTCAAAATGTTTTGATTAAAATAAAAAGAATATCAAAATAAATATCGATCTCAATTACTAAATAAATGGCGGGCAATTTTCATCATATATAATTATTCTTTGCTCCATCCTAATTGCTCAGAGTTCATGTCTCATTCGTATTAAACCGGCTTCAATTCGTATAAATATTAAACTTTTTCGGTTGTAAACAGACAAATCAATTTTATACTTTTGGGCCAATTTCTGAACGACAGGGAGGGGATCAGGATCACATTTCAACCAATATGGACGAAGTTCTCTAAGGAAAATATTCGTCGTAACTGGACCAACTCCATAAAAATCATCGATAAGCTTTTCAAGATCTTTATTATCAGCTGCTTTCTTATGTAGATTATTTAAACTGCCCTGGTATTCATCAATGATATATTTACTGTTTTTTAGCAGTTGTGTAGATGTTTTACCGTCATAACGTACGTAACCACCTTCCCGCATAACCGGGTTCACAAGGTAATCCCATCCGGCTTTCACTATCCTCTTGGGTGTCAGTAGATTATAATGTTCAAGGGATTGATAGGTCCTTTTCGCTATATCTTCAGATATTCTGTTGCCAAATAGCGTACTCGCAAGAAACCATTTAAAGAGCTCTTGATATTGATGCTCAGACAGATCAATACCTAGCTCTTCTGAGTAGAGAATGGTATTCTTCAACTGCTCCAGCTCAGGAGCCATGTATTGGGGTCTGTTCTACAGAAAATTCTTTCCAATATTTCAGTTGAATACCAATAGCAGTGATATTACCTAATACTTCAGCAACGATTTTCACATCTGGATGTTCTAAGTCGACTTTAGGCTTTTTCCCGTATTTTTGGTTTAAGCTTTCCCAAATATCGCCGCCAATTTCTTCTTCAATATCACGTGAGTCCTTTTCAAGCAATTGTGAACCTCTTTTCTTAATACGGAAACTAAACGATTCGTTTTCACCAACTACTTGATTAGCAACTGATAATGCTGCTTCTTTGATGTCTTTTATAGATGTCTTTGATTCTTCTACGACGGCGGTTGTATGACCAATATCCATTAAACACTCGTGACATATTCTATCTGCAATGTTTAAAACGTTACCATGTGTTTCAATGACATAAACAGATCGGTATCCTGCATTACGTATGCGAGCATAGGGTAGTATTCTTCTGAGTGCACGTCTTGCCTTTTTACCGGAATATAAACCCCTGGCAGTGACTATTAGTTTTGCAGCACTAAAAGGTACATCTCTGAATATATCTTTATTAACTGATGGGCACATATAAGTCTCCCCGATGATAGATTCTAAATTGATTCTCTTTCTTTAATATTATTAATCTTATGAAGATATCAAAACAGGAAACTATCGATAAATATAGAGATATCTTTTATTTATCTTATAAATATGTGATAATCAAGAAACTTACCATGCATATGTTACTATAAAAATAATTGTTTAGAACATTGTTCATGTTTCAACCATTTTATAAAGTAAATGGATTTCACGAGCCCAATTTTTACGGTCGGGAGTTTCTAATATCATGGGTATCTCATCTAATCTCTGGTCATTCATGATATATTCGAATGCTTTTAGTCCCATAAGTCCATCTCCGATTTTTTCATGCCGGTCAACTCTGCTTCCTAAAGGTTTTTTAGAATCATTAATATGAAATCCCTTCAGATATTTATAACCGACCGTCTGTTCAAATTCTGCAAATGTGTCCTGGTATCCCTTATCGGAGCTTAGGTTATAACCTGCAGCAAAAGCATGACAGGTATCAATGCATACACCAACCCGTTTTTTATCACTTACCTCTTCGATAATCGATGCGAGTTGATCGAATTTAAATCCCATACTTGATCCCTGCCCGGCAGTGTTCTCTATTATGATACTGACATTATTTGATCTTTCATGAACCCAATTAATGGAATCAGCAATTAAAGAAAGACAATCGGAGGGGGCTATTTTCTTAAGATGGGCACCCGGATGCACATTCAGCATTTTTATACCCAATTGTTCACATCTTATGGATTCATCTAAGAGTGCTTTCCTTGATTTTTCAAGTCCGTCAGGACGTGGGTTGCCGAGATTAATCAGATAACTGGCATGTGGAAGAATATAATCCATCGAGTAGTGAAGTTTTTGGCAATTCTCTTTAAATCCCCTGATGTTTTCCTCAGATAAAGGTTTTGCATTCCATTGCCTTTGATTTTTTGTGAAAAGGCCGAATGCTTTTGCGCCAATATTATTCGCATTTACAGGTGTGTTATGTACTCCGCCAGCTGCACTGACATGAGCTCCTATTCTTTTCATTAGCTTATATTACTTGTTTGTTTGTTACCTTTTACCGGATCAATAATATATGAATCAGATTTATAGAGTTAAAAAGTCATACTACAAAAAAAGGCTTGTCGATAATGACAGGCCTTTTTTATAGGAACAATATACTGCTAAAATAGTAATAGGAATCACTCAGTTTCATCAACAATTGGTGTTTTTTCAGTCTCTTCATATTCTTCTTCTGCGTTCACTTCAGACAGATTTTTTACAGCGTATAACCACTTGCGTATCATAAAGAAAGAGGCTGGGTCCATGAATAAATTCATGACTTTCGTTTTAATATCTTTTGTCAATCGTACACGTGTTCTTGTTACCAATCTTGTAGAAGTATTATTCAGTGGATATAAAGCTACAGTCCAGGTCCAACCGAAGCCGTCTTGTTGCCTTCCAAGTACTATATTTTGATATTGTTCCAATTTTTGAACTGGTAAATCTTTGGAAAGACGAATAGCTTTTTTGTTCTCACCGTTTAATTTACCATATGTTTTACCGGAAGCTTCAATATGCATTTCACTCTTAAATCCGAACATTTTATCTAACCATTCATAACTGTTCAATCCGTTTTGTTCGAAGCCTGTTTCAATAATCCAAGGCCAGATTTGTTCGGGTTTAGCATGAATAGTGAGTGCGCGTGTAGCGACATAGTCCGGATTTTCTATTTTCTCATCTCCGGCAATATAACGTTTAATTTCTTCGGCATTAGCTCCCCAGTGTAAATACCAGGGACGTAGCAGAAGAGGATAGGAGGCAATAAGTGCGGTACCCGCAGCGGCGATCCCACTGAAAATACCAATTTTGCGAACAAATTTGTTTTTATTGCCATTTCCAAGATACTCCTCCAGTTTTAAATCCTTCACGATGTGTTCCCACGGAGATTTCTTCCTGATGACTCGTTTTAAATAAGTATTCATAATTCCCAATTCCTGTAGTTTATGAAGTAGTATTCAATGAATAAAACACTAAATGAGTGCTTTTTCATTCAGTAGAGAACGGTCTTTGTTTCTACTTACAATAAATTTGGGAAATATGTAGTATTGGAAACAGGCATATTATCGTGCATATATCAATGATTATATTGTAGTTGAAATACCTACAATATGATATCGTGTCAATTTCCGGTAACCAGGTTGTTCAGCAGGGAAATTGATAAGTGCTGAAAATCGTCAATAACAAGGTCGGTATACTTAAATTCATCACTTTTATGAGTAGTTGTGATACCTATAACTTTACAACCGGCCTCTTTAGCCGCCACGATACCTGAAACAGAATCTTCGATGACAATGCATCGATCAGCCGGGTAGGAGAGTTCCTTTACCGTCTTTAGATAGATCTGTGGATCAGGTTTCCCTTTTGTGACATCCGATTCATCCAAAATAATACTGAAATAAGACTCAAGAGCAATTTTTCCCAAAACGAAATTCACATTTTCGCGGGGAGCGGAAGTAGCTATTGCTCGTGGTATGTTATTTTTCTTAAGCAAATCCAGAAATGGAAGAAGACCATTAACCGGTTTTATATCATCTGAATAGATATCCCGGAATATAGCCTCTTTTTCCTGTTCATATTTTTTCCACTGATGGTCTTTCAGATCTCCGAAAAGATTAGAAATCCAGTCTTTATTTGTACGGCCATATATCTCATTTCTTAAATACTCATCACTCAATTTATAACCATGAAGGGCACAGAATTGGCGTAATGCAACTTTATGGGCTGGATTACTATCTACAAGTACCCCATCCATGTCAAAGATTATGGCAAATTTAAAATCTTCAGGACTACTACTCACTTATTTTATAATCGTTTTGCATGATCAAAATAATTTATGACAAAAGTACTAAAAACATTTACAGTACCAAATATAAGACTAAGACGGGATATACATTTAGATTATTTTATTTCTTAAATAATATTTAACATCGAATATAAATTATCAGTACTTTTATGAAGATTGTTGAACAGGTTTTAAAGAGTTATCGGGCAAATAACATACTATGCTACATTTTCTTATGCATTCATGGCCATGGTATATCAGTGGGCCTGTAATAGGACTGGTAGTACCATTGTTACTGTTTTTAGGGAACAAATTATTTGGCGTATCAGAGAATTTGCGTCATATATGTGCCGCTTGTAATCTCGGTGAAATAAAATTTTTTGATTACGACTGGAAGGGTAAAGGCCTTTGGAATCTATTTTTCATCGGTGGAACCGTGATTGGTGGATTTCTTGCCAATGATGTTTTTAACGGAGACGGTGATATAATAGATATCTCCCATAATACAGTTTCCACGTTACAATCGATGGGTATTCATAGCTTCAATGGTTTGCTGCCTGGGCAAATCTTCAGTTGGAGCAGTTTATCACATCCGGCCGTTGTTCTCATTCTCGTTGGAGGCGGATTTTTAATTGGTTTTGGTTCCCGTTATGCAGGCGGCTGTACATCGGGGCATGCTATTAGTGGTTTAGCTGATTTACAGATAGGATCGTTAATCGCTGTTATCGGTTTCTTTATAGGTGGATTGATAATGACCTATTTTATACTGCCTTTTTTACTACCAACACTCCATTGATTTGATGAGAATGAATATATGAAAGGTAATCTTAAATACTTATTTGCCGGAATAGCCTTTGGATTTATACTTATTAAATCGGAAGTGGTATCCTGGTTCCGTATTCAGGAAATGTTCCGGTTTCAGTCCATTTTTATGTATGGCATCATCGGTCTCGCCGTAATCATCGGATTTCTGTCCATTCAAATTATAAAGCGTTTAAAGCTTAAGGATATAGAAGGTACACCCATAACAATACCGCCAAAAGATAACAGCCAATACACACGGTACATAATAGGTGGAATTATTTTTGGATTGGGTTGGGCTATGCTGGGTGCATGTCCCGGACCGTTATTCGCACTCTTAGGAGCCGGTTATACGGTGATGATCATTCCTATCATAAGTGCTGTTTTCGGAACATGGATGTATGGTAAAATGCGTTCCAGGTTACCCCATTGACGGTATAGGTAGGAAAGAACTATTTAATTGGAGTGACTGAAGTATCACCAAAAATCTATTATAAAGACCTCTTTGGTAAATATACTCTTGCCAACAGGTAAATCCCTCGATAAATTATCTCAATTAGTAGCTAATACACTTCGATTGATCAATATTTGGCAAATAGAGTGAAACCAGCTTCTATTATTAACGTAACCGAAGTTTATCTAACAGGAACATACTGACCGGTATATAATAGATTTCAAAAACATAATCTATGAATAGAAATAGCATATTTATTTACTTTATAAGTTTACTTGTCGTAATGATTATTACGAAAAAAGGTTTTGGCCAAAATTATACAACATCACATCAATCATATTCTATTGCTAAACCTCAACTTGTTGGACCAGGCACTGTATCTACGGGCGAAAATGAAATGGGTTTTACTATATCGCCGGACGGTAGAACGGCCTTATGGTGCATAGGTGGTGCTAAATGGTTTAATACTATTGTGTTGTCACACAAATTAAATGGGCATTGGACAAAACCCATAGTAGCTTCTTTTTCCGGACAATATTCAGATGCGGATCCTTTATTTTCACCAGATGGCAAATCTGTTTATTTCATGTCAAAACGCCCAATATCAGGGAATATGCCCAAAAATGACTGGGATTTATGGGTTGTTAAAAGGATAAATGGCCAATTCGGTAAACCACATAACCTTGGTAAAAATATTAATACCAATCATAATGAAAGTCACGCTTCCATAACAAAATCAGGAATACTTTATTTCAGTTCAGACAGACCTGCTGGAAAAGGTGGATCAGATATATATTTATCTGTCATGGAAAATGGTAAATTAACGAAAGCAATGCCAATTAAAGGTCCTATAAATTCAAAATATACAGAAGCAGATCCAGGTATATCACCGAATGGCAAGTACCTTGTATTCATGGGTTTTGGATATAAAAACGGGTACGGAAGAAGCGATCTTTATATAAGTGTGAAAAAAAATGGCATGTGGACAAAACCTCAAAATCTTGGTAGGGCTATTAACTCATCCGATTCTGATTTTTCACCTTATTTTTCAAGCGACAATCGTTGGTTTTACTTTACGAGTATGAAAAATTATAGTGATAAGCCACAAGTAAATAAACAGCAAATAACGTACCCGGAATTGAAACATAGATTGGATAATCCAGGCAATGGATATGGTGATGTATACAAAGTGTCGACTGCTTTTTTACTGGATCAATTTTAAATAAGGTACGTATTGAAGCAATTTATGATCATCCTCATTTGCTAAAAACTGCCTGAATAACACGAATCCGGTCTTCTTCAAGATTACGTATGACATTCTCCATTTTAACCGGTGTCTGTTCACCCATTAAGAGATGTATACCGGGGGTGTCAGGGATCTGTTGTTTTTTCTTTTTAAACCTTCTGCGTTGTCGCATAAACCATTCAAGCGATGAATCGGATACATCCAGCCATTTATATTCTTTGAAACCCAGTTTTCTTATTAATTGACGAAACTCATAAGTTGTTAGCATATAACTTATTGTAGAATCATCGGCCCAGGGGACAGGGTAATAAGGTTTACTCTGATCGCCGGAACAAACCTCAAACAAGGCTAATTTACCTCCATTCCGTAAAACACGGCGTATTTCACTGAACAGTAAACGTTTATCCGGGATATTCATGGAAATGTGTTGCATCCATATCATATCAAATGTTGCATTCTCGAAAGGTAAATCCAGGGCATCCCCGTGGATAAATGATACTCTATCCTGTAATCCTGTTATTTCAGTAAGTGTCTCGGCCACATCACAATATTCCTCGATGATATCAAGTCCAATCACTTTGCAATCATATTTTTTTGCCAAAGTACGTGCCGGTCCGCCAATACCGCAGCCTACATCTAAAATTCTCATATCCTTTTCCACACCGGCTAACTCTGCAAGTTCCAATGTGCCGCGACGCCCTTTGATATGGAATTCATCTAAAGCCTTTAATTCATCCGGATTAAGATTGTCAATATTTATCTGATGATTCTGCAAACTGGTAAGTATTTTCTGAACTAAATTTTCTTGATGATATTGCCTTTCTAATTGTTTTTTATATTCAGACATAGTTTCCTTTTTGAGATTGGATAGTATAACTCTCTTAATAGTAATGATGATGAAATCGTTTCCCTGTTTCTATAATATAAAATATGTAATATTTATGTAATAAGATGCTGAGTACAGGGAACCTATACTATACAATAACTTAACTAACGTGAGATTTGTTTAAGAAGATGATTATGATACTTTAAAAACACATCTGTAATTTGTGTAAAACAATCTTTCTGTAATCTGTTTAATGTATCATTCCGTTGGTTTTGTTTAGAAAGAATGCAAGACATCGTTAATGGCCCATATAATCATGGTTTGTACCCATAGCACTACTCATCGTGTTTCCCCGTCAAGCAGGAATGACTATGCTAAGAGCTTGAAGTAAAGGTTTATAAACGTACCAAAGATATTCTGCACCAACACCGTTATTGAATGTCCTGCTTCCGAAAAAGCATAGGAGCACCGCCGACCCTGATCAGGCATCCGGAAAGGATTTAAAGTTACTTACAACAAGGGGATATAGTTATTATTGTTTAAGGTTCGAAGCGATAAAATTATTATCCAAACCTCACGGTAATTACTTTTTAATTTGGCTAAGAAAAATTTAAAAGCGGATAGATATTATTCTAATCAATGAATTGGATCATTTATCGTTAAAATAGTCAGTGTTAACCGATTTCAATATGTCAGGAATCTAATTTATCTGCCGTATCTTTAAGAATACTAAGCGCTAAATCAACCTGCTGTAAATGGGTTCTGAAGCTCACAACCGCAAGACGTATATAAAAAGTGCCATTTATTTTTGTAGATGAGAAAAATACACGCCCGTCTTTTTGTATTTCCTGAACGAGTCTTTCATTAAAAATATCGGGATCACCTTTTTGTGGTACATAGCGAAAGATCATAATGGATAACTCCGGATAAGGACCGGTTTCAAAACCGTCGATCTCACTTATTTTATTATAAAAATAACGTGTGAGTAATATCTTTTCATCAAGAGCAGCTTTAAAGGGTCCGACACCAAATAGTTTTAAGGGCAGCCACATACGCAAACCCCTGAAGTGTTTTGATAATTCCGGGGATAGGTCGGCAGGAGATATTTCGCTTCCTGTAACGTCGGCATCCTGCATATAATTTGCCGTATAATGTAAGGATTTAAACAATGTATTTTTATCTTTGACTAATACAGCACCGGTTCCATAAGGTAGGAATAGACCTTTATGAGGATCCACTATAATAGAATCAGCTTTACCTAATCCTTTTATCACTTTTTTCCCCTCTTCGCTAAGAATAAAAAAGCCACCATATGCCGCATCAATATGGAACCACAAGTTATGTCTTTGTGAGATATCACCTATTTTATCGATGGGATCAACAGCCCCAGTATCTGTAGTACCACAAGAGGCCACCACAAGAAAAGGAAGTGAATTATTATTTTTGTCCTCTGAAATCATAACATCCAGGGCTTCCGGGATCATTCGAAAATTATCATCCATAGGAACATAACGAACGGTGGCATCCTTCATTCCTGCTATATTTATCGCTTTATCAATACAATGATGAACATGTTTAGTGGTATAAATAACAGCTCTCTCATAATCATTGGCACATAATCCTGCATTGTCACGGGCAGCAACCAATGCCGTAAGATTAGCGATTGATCCTCCGGATGTGAGGTTTCCGCCGGCTTTTTCAGAATGGAATCCCGCCAATTCACACATCCATTGTATCAGCATATTTTCCATGCGAACAGACCCGGGTGATGCAAAAAAAATACCTGCATATCGATTGGTTACATCGGCTATGAAATCACCTAATGCAGACGGAAAAATTCCACCACCAGGTATATAACCGAAATGACAGCCGGATGCCGGATTCAATCCTGTTTTTATAACAGTATTGTCAAAAATATGTAATAAGCTATCTAACGGCACCGGATCATCAGAGATCGGGTAATCATTGATACCATAAACACTTTCATTCGGTGTGTTATATGCTTTTAAAATATCGAGTTTATTCAGGAAATGTTGACTATAGTCAATTACTTGATGGATATAACCTTCCCGTTTAATTGAACCAGGTTCAAGTTTCCGGGCTTCGGCTTCCAGTGATGCAAGTTTATCTTTCATTATGGGATTAGCTTAATTGTAAGCCTTATTATCTTTTTGAAATGAATAGTAGCAACTGTACGGAGTGAACTCAAATACTTTTTAATTATACCTTCAATCAACCTCTGCTAATATCGGTTCATTTTCTTCTATTATGTCAACCTGACGGTGCCGCTGTGTTTTGATCAAATTAATTTTGGTCGTTAATAAAAAACTAACCATGCTGGCCGTAATTAACATGGGCAACATTGAAATACCTGATAAAGCCAGTAATATTAGACTGGTACTGACCGGTGTTTTCGTTACAGCAACATTAACAGCTGCCATCATACATAAAATGGCTATAGCAACAGGAACGTAATAATGAGTACCCAGGCTGATACTTAAGCCAAGAACACCTCCAATAAAGAACATAGGGAAAATGAATCCACCTCTGAAACCAGAATGTAGAGTAAAACCGACAGCCGTCATTTTTATAATAGCCAGAAGCACGAGAATACCTACGCCTATCAGAAATCCGTAGTGTTGTGAAATGATGTTTCTACTGTGAACGATTGTATTGAGCTGCAATTCTCCCCAGAAAAGTGACGTTATTGGAAAGTTCTTTGGTAGTATTTTCTGTAAAAGGCCAATACCCAGGCCACCCGTCATGGCTAATAACATGTAATGTTTTCCAAAAAGCTTCGAGCCATTTTCAATCGTACGGAATATAAAAACGAATAATGTTGCGGCTATGGCACCAAAAACTCCAATGAGAGCACTCCATATCAAATTCTGCATGGTAAAAACCGGTAAGTGCATAAATTTGATCAATCTCCCGTGGTAGCCAAGTATCAACCGGCACATGGCAAAGCTTACGGCAGAAGATACGATAGCCGGTAATATAGCTTCGTAATACTCAAGGCCTCTCTGATGAGGTATCTCGAGTGCGAACAGGGCACCGCCAACCGGTGATCCGAAAAGCGCGCTCAATGCGGCACCCATACCACAAAAAGTGAATGTCCTGACCTGATTACTACTGAGTTTTAATTTGTCACCAAGGCTACTGGCAAAACTACCCACAATCTGAACAAGCGGAGCTTCAGGACCCGCACTACCTCCAAATGCAATCGACATGAGTGACGTAGCAGTCATAGCCGGGGTTTGCCGAATATCGATACGTCCTTTTTCCATATTTATATTATTGACAACAGCAGATATTTCTCCGCATTTACCAAAAATTTTGATTGTTATACCAACGATAAATCCACCGATTAACGTGATAATCCAATTAGGATTAATTTTTTGCAGATAGGTTGGTAATAAGGCATATATGGCATGCTTGCCTGAATGCCATACCGCGTGTACCAGGCCGTTCATTATATATAAGTATGCAGAGACTACAATCCCACCCAACAGGCCAATAACAATTGACCATATTATTGTCTGTTTAAAATGAAATCTTCTGAAATTGTTACTATTTAATTCAGTAAAAAGCCATCCACGTAATTTTTTCAGCATTGAGATAATTTATTGACTTTCTTGTACCGCTATTTATCTTGATTAAGATATATCGTATTACGACATATCTCAATTTAAATTTGAGATAATTATTTACTTCAGTTTAAACCGAATTATGATACGTAATGAAGCAACGATTACAGATAGAGAATATGAAATTCTATCGGATTTTCGATTTATAATTCGAAGATTTCTCTCCTTTAGTAATAAAAAGGCAAGATCTGTTGGTTTAACACCCAGGCAACATCAATGTTTGTTGACAATTAAAGGCTCCGGTAAACAAGGGGGGCTTGTAGTCGGACAGTTAGCTGAGCAATTACAAATACATCACAATAGTGCTGTTGGATTGATTAACCGTTTAACGGAACAACAGTTAGTACGCCGTTTTCATGCATCTGATGACAAACGAAAGGTACATGTCATATTAACAAAAAAAGGTGAAAACATATTAAAATTACTGACTGCTACACACAAAGAAGAGCTCAAGAGAATAGGCCCCGAAATGAGTAAATTACTGAATCAACTCACTGATGATTTCAACTCTTAATCAAAATAGCGTTTTTTGTAGAGTAACTCACGTCCGATATATCATTTAATCTCCCACAAATATCTGCGTTCTGATCTTTCATAAACAGGTTTAGTCATATAGTAACATACAGTACGTAACATTTCTCATCTAAAGTTAAATAGCGGAGGTTAAGATGCTATATGTAGTAACCTATAAAATTAGACCAAATGTAGATATCAAGAAATTGATGATAAGGAGGGCTGAGTGGAAAGTCCCGTCTGATGTGACACTTAAGGCTGAATATTGGATTCCTGGTGGTGATAACGCAGTTATTGCCATTATGGAAGCTCAAAATATTGAACCAATACTTGGAATCGTAGCAGAATGGAATGATAGTTTGGAAGCTCATGTATATCCTGCAATGACTGTAGAGCAAGGATTGAAATTTACCGAGAAAATGGCTGCAACTGCTCATCATTAAGTAAATATCGATTGGAGATGGTGGTTTTTAATTAACCACCATCTCCAATATTTAAACTATTATTCAGATTGAGATTACAGAAAATCGAAATTGGACCAATAAATTAATATTCACAGAAAGAGCACATAGTTTCTGATACCATTGCTTATTGGATTGTTTTAACACGTCAAAATCAGGGGCAACAATTTCGTAAAATGATAGTACGAGCAATTATTTTGTAAATCGGCTATTCATCAAGGAGATATAAGATGTTGGTATTTATTTACGGCATTATACTACTATTTAATTCTGTAATGTTCTTTCAATCGCCGGCAGATACCATTCTGAATGATAATAGGTTTGGAGTGAATGATGCGATTAATATTGCTTTAAGAAATAATCCGGATATCAATCAATTAGAGAACCGGATTACAGCTGAATCAAAGTTACGATGGACTGCCATAGGTTTGAGTTCGCCTGATATTTTCTATTTCAGGGAAGGTATTCCGGAGGATAATGCTACTGCTAACCAACCTGACTTTATTGAGCAACGATATGGTATTACACAATCGATACAATTCCCGCTGACCAGCTTTCATCAATACAAAAAAATTGACTACCGATTTAAATCACTTAAAAAAGAATTGGAAGCAGGAAGGTTACAGCTAAAAGAAAAAGTTAAGAAGAATTATACGAATATTGCTTTATCTATTAAGCTATACCAGTTATCGATTGTCCAGGTTAACCTTGCTCAAAAAGTCAGAGATGCTGTTTTAACACGTTATGAAGTAGGTGAGACCGGACAGATTGATTTGTTGAAAGCGGAAATACAATTAGCCGAAGCCAATAACGATTTGGATGATGCTAATCGCCAATTACATGATTCACGATATAATCTGTTTTTTCTTATCGGTCTTGATCCGAGTAAGCAAACCTATGACATCGAATTCACGGACACGTTACGCTATTTCGAATACGACCTTAATCAACAGGATATTCTCAAGACTATTGAACAACAACCCGAATTGGTGAGCCTGGATGAGCAATTAAAATCGACTAAGGAGGCCATCAAAGAATCACGAAGTTCATATCTGCCGGATATAGGTGTTTCCTACTACAAACAGGATTATAGTAATGGATACGATTTTCACGGCTTCCAGTTTAATCTGAAAATACCATTTTGGTTTATGTTTAATCAAAATGTAGCTGTACAGGTGGCCAGGTCGAGACGAAATGAAATTAGTTGGATGCGTACCGCGATTCTGCTCAATCTTAAAAAGAACATCGAAACGACCTGGCATAGCTATTCAAACAGTCTTCAAACAATAAAGAGATATCACGAACAAATCCGGAGTCAATCGGAAAATATGCTTCAATTGACACTGGAAGGATACCGGGAGGGAGAGTTGGATTTATTGACATTATTGGATACGCAAAGAACCTATTTGACGAGTCAAAAGAGATATTACGAGGCTTTACATAATTATTATATGAGGCTCATTGAAATTGAGAAATACCTTCAAAAAGATATTGTATATCATGAATAAACGATTAATAATAAAACGAAACAGACTGAACTGTGTACCTGCGCTCATCATCATATTGGTGTATATGTTGGGATATGGGTGCGGAAAGAAACAACAACAACAGACCAATGTGGAAGCACCACCGCCACCATCAATAGCGACAACAGCAACAGCACAGGATACTGTGATAGTGAAATTAACGGAACGTCAGGCCTCTGAGTTGTCCATACGAACATATGAAGTACAAGAGCGAAAGTTTCGTTATACGGTATCGGCACCAGGGGTTGTTCAAGGTGCACCCGGACATATATCCATCGTGAGTGCGCCGGTTAACGGTCGTGTTGTCAAAATTTACGCCCACGAAGGTGAAAGTGTAAAACAGGGTGATATATTACTTGAGTTGGAGAGTCTGGAATTTGCAAATCTTGGCGCAGCTTACCTTCAAGCCTACGCAGAATCACGTTTCCAGGAACAACAGATGAAAAGGATCAAGCTTCTGGTTGAGAAAAAGATAAGTCCGCAAAGGACACTGGAGAAAACGGAAATGGATTATGCAAGGGCTGTTGCTATTGAGCGCTCGGCACTGGCGCGTTTGAAGGCATTGGGAGTTCCCCAGAATCAGATTGACAATTGGCGTACTGGTACTGAATCCAAGCCTGTACTCAAGGTAATAGCTCCAATTGATGGTACAATCGATGAACATCTCATTGACCTGGGACAATCAGTGAATGCTTATGAAAAAATGCTCAGCATCATAAATACCCAAAAAGTGTTAATCAGAGGTTTTGTTCCTCCGGAAGATGCCACTTATCTGAAACCCGGCGATTCATTGATTGTGTATCCTAAACTTAACCGGGATATAAATATCAGGGCTGCAATAACTACCATTAACCCTGCTTTGGACGAAAAAAATAAATCTATTGTAGTGAATATTATTGCTCAGACCTTCAATAATTGGCCGATTGCCGGACAAAATGTGCAGCTTGATATATCAACGGAATATCCTATGGAACTTATAGTCATTCCGTTAAGTGCTGTTGAGTATGAAGAAAAAAAACCAGCTGTTTTTGTACAACTTGATCCAAACCGGTATGAAAGACGGTTAATTCACATTAGAAAAGTAACTTCAAATGAAGCGGTCGTCGACAGTGGACTCGCAGCCAATGAGAAGTTAGCAGTAAATCAGGTGTTTTCACTCAAAGCGTTGAGCCGGTTAAGTGAATATGCCGATTAATTTGGGAATAATATATGATACTCAGTCGAATTATTGATTTCAGCTTGCGTCAAAAATTCGTTGCTCTCGCCCTGATTTTACTCATGGCGGGTGCAGGTTTTGATGCTCTTCGAAATATCCCGATCAATTCCCTGCCGGATGTAACGCCGGTTCAAGTTCTTGTTATAACCAAATCCGGACGGTATTCGCCATTCGATGTCGAAAAACTGGTCAGTTTTCCAATCGAACAATCCATGAATGGATTACCGGATGTTCAGCATGTACGTTCCATATCACAGTTCGGCTTATCCATTGTCAATATACAATTTGATGAAGGAACTGATATTTATTTTGCCCGGCAGCTGGTAAGCCAACGATTGCAAAATGTTGCAAATGAGTTACCGCCAGGGGTCTCCAATCCTACACTGGGCCCGATTTCTACTGCTTTAGGGGAGATTTATCAGTATGGGGTAAAAGGGGAAGGGCAATCTCTTACAGAGCTTCGAACTATTCAGGATTGGATTATAGCGCCTCAGCTCAAAACAGTTAAAGGAGTTACTGAAATAAACTCGTTCGGTGGTTTCGTTAAACAATATTCTGTAACCGTTGAGCCGGAAAAAATCAGGGCTTTCAATATCGGTTTAAGGGAAGTTTTTGATGCTATTGCCAATAATAACAGTGTTTCCGGTGGCAATTATTTAGAACATAATAGGGAACAGTATATCATACGGGGATTTGGCCAAATCAGGAATCAGAAAGATATCGAAGAAATCATCGTTACAAATATTGATGGCAGGCCTGTCTATTTGAGGGATTTGGCAAAGGTATCAATAGGTAAACAATTGCGTCAGGGCGGTGTTACGCAGAATGGGAAAGGTGAGATTGTTACCGGTATTGTTATGATGCTAAGGGGCGGTAATGGGAGAGAGGTAATACGAGCCATTGACAAGAAGATTGCAGGTATCAACAAGAACCTGCCTCAAGGTGTTAAAGTTGAGAAGTTTTATGATCAATCTGACCTGGTAGAGCGGACGACCCACACTGTAACAACAAATTTAGTGGAAGGCGGCTTTTTCGTAATAGCGGTATTGCTCTTGTTACTCGGAGAAATAACCGGTGCCATTGTCGTAGCATCCGTAATTCCTTTATCCATGCTTTTTGCGTTTATTGGTATGCGAGAAGTTGGTTTAGCTGCCAATCTTATGAGTCTGGGCGCTATTGACTTTGGTATGGTTGTAGATGGTTCCGTTGTGATGGTTGAAAACATTGTGCACAAGCTTCAGCATAATAAAGAGCAACCTGTGTTATTGACGATAAGGAGAGCCGCTCATGAAGTGGCCCGGCCCATATTTTTCGGTGTGTTAATCATTTTGATGGTTTATGTGCCCATCATGACATTCTCTGGTATGGAGGGAATATTATTCCGTCCAATGGCCATTACGGTGGCTACGGCCGTTTTTGGGTCATTAATACTTGCTCTTGTCTATATTCCGGCTATATCCGCTTTAGTATTCCGAAAAGGCGTTAAAATGCGTAAGAATTATGTGGTAGACTGGCTGGTACCCCGTTATCGTAACTTCTTAAAGAAATGTGTGAATCATAAATGGATTACGATTTCGGTGGCTTTGGCTGTATTTGCCTTGTCAATTATAATGCTACCATTTTTAGGTACGGAATTCCTGCCTGAATTAGACGAGGGGTCTATTCTCATCGAACAGGTTCGTTTGCCATCCGTTACACTTGATGAATCCATGAATAATGCCAATTGGCTTGCCGCTAATTTGATACAGAATATACCTGAGATAAAGGCGGTCGTTCCCAAAACCGGACGATCTGATTTAGCAAATGACTGGATGGGGGTCCATCAAACGGATGTATGGGTAATTCTCAAATCGCGTGAAAAATGGCGAAAAGGGATGACTAAAGAAAAAATAACAAATAATATACGCCCATATCTGGAATCCGAACCGGGATTATCCTATAACTTTACACAACCCATTGCTATGCGGGTTGATGAATTAACCAGTGGAGTGAAATCGGATATAGCGGTTAAGGTTTTTGGGGAAGATCTGGATGCACTCAATACTTTAGGGACACAAATTACCCGTTTATTACCCGGTCTTGAAGGCACGGATAACTTTTTTTTGGAACACACGGCCGGACAACCTTACTTGAACATAACTATTAATAGAGACGCTGTTGCTGCTTATGGCTTAAATGTGGATGATGTACAGCGTGTAATAGAAATGGGAGTTGGCGGGCAGGTAGCCGGACAGGTTTTTGAAGGGCAGAGGCGTTTCGACATTATGTTGCGGTATCCGGAGAATATTCGTAACAGCTTCCAGGATATTATGGAATTACCCGTTCATTTATCTACAGGTGGAAATATTCCCCTTAAGGAAGTGGCACAAATAACCCCGCAAGAAGGTCCCCGGGAAATAGTCAGGGAAAATGGCTGGCGAAGAGTCATTGTGGGTATCAATATAAAGGGAATTGATATCGGTACATATGTGGCAAACCTGCAAAATGCAATCGACCAAAATATAACGATACCCGCCGGAAATTTTGTAGAATATGGCGGTGCTTTTGAAAATCAACAGCGGGCAATGAATCATTTGTTAATTGTAGTTCCGCTATCTTTATTTATCATTTTAGGACTCCTGTATATTATGTTTGGTGAGATACGATATACTTTCCTGATCTTTCTAAATCTACCTTTCGCGTTATCCGGTGGGATATTTTTCCTTTGGCTGAGAGGTTTATATTTATCCGTTTCAGCAAGTATAGGATTTGTGGCCCTGTTTGGAGTGGCTGTTCTAAATGGTATTGTTTTAATAGCACATTTGAATGATCTTCGGGCACGTGGTCATACTGTTCGTGATTCCGTAATTCATGGTTCGGCCGATCGGTTGCGTCCTGTTCTAATGACAGCATTAGTAGCCAGCCTGGGATTTATTCCTATGGCTTTTAATGTCGGCCCAGGTTCGGAAGTGCAACGGCCGTTGGCTACGGTTGTAATTGGCGGTTTGATCACTTCGACTTTATTAACATTACTGGTATTACCAACGATCTACGATTGGATCGAAAAAGACAGTTATGTTCCAGGTAAACAGGATGAATTTGAGGATATTTTGCGTTATGAAGAAGAATTGGGTAATGGCGAAAACAAGGAATGAAGCTGACTTATTTCTATTTGTATATCCCGGCTTTTATTCGGAATTTTTGGTAAAGAATCATTGTAAATACTATTCTACTAATATCTTATCCCGATTATGGCATCTTTTTTTATTTTAATACAGGAGAAACAAGGGCAGAAACCCTTCATACACGGAATATTTGCTGTTATAGCCGGTATTTTCACTTTGATATGGCCAAACTGGTTGTATATGCTTGTAGGAGGATTTTTCCTGCTATGGGCACTACTGACCATTTATTTCAAGGGTAATTCTTTTTTAGCTGCATCATCGGCCGTTGCCGGGATCTTCATATTGATTTATCCGGAGCTAATTCCGGTTACATTTGCCCTATTTATGATCATTTTTGGGATAATTTCTATTCTGACGGCCAGCCTGACGTGGCTCGGAGTATTTGCCTTACTTATAGCCCTGATTTTATTTATGCATCCCGGCAGTATTGCCTATTTGGCCGGATTGTTTCTGTTAATTTACGGCCTGCGCCAGTTATTTGAATTGTTTCAACAATATCGTAACGATGAAGCGGACTATCCATTTAATTAGTTGATATATCATTAGATGTGCCGTTAATACATGTGGGTGTAATGTCGAGTCGCCGTTTTTAGTTGTAACCTTATACAATATTGTAAGACCTATATGATATTATTCGATGGATTACCAGGTAAATGAAGAATCCCGTTGTATTTATTTCTGATATCCGTAGAGTTTTTGGTAACCTGATTCCAGAAAACTTATGGAATGATTTCATGGGTTAGTATTAAATCGCTAATCAGTTAGATGAAATCGTTTTCAGAGTGTTAAAGATGACTATAATTGGCAAAAGGATTCAAAGGTAATTCAAATATAAAATGATCTGATGTGCACAGGTTAAAATATCAAATTTACAGAACCTGATATTCTGTAGTTTATAAATGTCGTATAATATATATTATGTAAAGTTATAATATTAAATACTCAGGATCCCTTATTCCCTTACATTGTGAATAGATATTAATAATGTTCATTGTATATCAATTATACTATAAAAAAGGCGCATAATTCGTAATGAACTATACGCCTTTCCATTTTAAAGCTTTTATAATAATAAGTTGACCGTTAGATCCGTCTAAAATAATTATGCGGATTCAACGGTTTCGCTAATAGCATCCTTTATTGCATCGAAATCCGGTAAGTCACCGGCGTTTTCAAGGACTTCAGCATATTTAATTTCACCATCTTTATTCACAACAAATGCTGATCGTTTAGCTACGCCATGCAAGCCCAGAAAATCTTCGTATAAAGCGCCATACTTTTCAGCAGTTTCCTTATTGAAGTCACTCAAAAGGTTAAAATTTAAATTATTAGCCTTTTTAAACTCTTTAAGTGTGAATTGACTGTCTACGCTGATAGATAAAATTTCAGCGTCCAGATTTTCATATTCTTTTAAGTTATCCCGTGTACTGCACATCTCTTTGGTGCAAACGCCGGTAAATGCCAGAGGAAAAAACAAAATAAGTACATTCTTATCCCCTTTATAATCTGATAATGATATTTCTTCGCCTTCGGTATTCTTCAAGGTAAAACCAGGTGCTGCATCTCCTTCTTTTAAAGCCATTATTATCTCCTTTTAGATGATTTAATTAATAAATTATTTGCCCATTTTATGTTAAGTTGCCATGGATTCATCACGTTGGGTCGTTTCTAATTTTTCATATCCATGGATTGTTACAATAATACCTATTGCAAGTACCGTTTGCCATAACGCAGGTTCCGATCTAAATAATTCCACTGGAAGCCAATAAAAAAGATAAGCAAGCAATAGTATACCAATCCCCCCGAGAACGATATAATTAGCATGATTCTTCAAACTTAAAACCGAATGCATCATGATAGCCACAATAATGGCACATGCTTCATAAATACCTATAAGCCAATACATTATAATCATACTATCAGCTACGAATGGAAATGACAGTATTAATAATAACGGTAACCCTACAAAAACACCCGGGAACCTGGCAAATTCGGGTTTTGAGTTGCGTATTAAGAGCATTAAACCACTTAAAACAAAAGCAATGGTAATAACACTTCCCCAAATATATACCGATTCTTCACTTCCGTTGATTCCAATATTATTGATTATGGCATTAACAGGCCTGCCGAGTAGTGTAATTATTAATGCGATTCCGCCTCCTCCATATAGATAGAAAACAGATTCTTTACTTTGATAAGCTTTAATTAATATCCTGGTTGTAGAATAAACAGCCGCTAATAGCAGGATAAAAGTGAAAATATTATATGAATTATTCACTTAGACACCGATTTAATTAATGGTTCTAATTAATTTTTACGTTCACTCCCCAGTGCCATAACCCTATCTGCAACTTTTTTCAATTGGTTCCTCTCAAACACAATCATTTCCTGAAATATGTCGAACAGGGAGATCTCTTCACCGTTTAATATCCCCTTTTTCTGCCACGCAATTACCGGGATATCATGAGCTATATTCAGTAAAGCTGCCCTATGTTTGATAATTTTATTTAAAACCTTATCGACCGTAAGTTCTTCTGATAACCCGAATTGAAAAGAACGTCTGAAATCCGGTTTAATATTTGAAAAATTCGGATTTTTCGCAGATCGAAACGTTTCGAGTATTGGCCGATAATAAGTTAATTGGGCATGATCTATCAGGGCGATCATCTCTATTATAGAATCTTCATCACCCGGTTTTTCATCAAATGGGATGTCATGTATAACGTACTTAAGCGCTTCAATTTCATCCTGAAGATATGTGGCATCCTCAATAAGATACTCCAGATTTTGCTTGTTAAATTCCATTGGATTCCATGTCCGGAGATAACGTCATCTGTGTTGATTCGATTATTAGCTGATCATTCAGTGGTTATGCTTATGCCGGTTGTTGCTCTTTTTCACGCTTTGCTTCAAGCATTTCAACCAACGATAAGCTTGTCTCCCATCGTTTATCACGATTTCTTACCGAATGAATATTATTTTCTTCCTGGAAATCCCAAAACTGACCAAATTGACGATTCTTATAATCCCGCAAGAAATCAAGACGTTCTTTTAAATCTTCTTTAGGAACAAGAAGACGCTCTTTATCATATATAGCTTCTTCACGAGATTCGAATACCAGGTCGAAATCCTTACTCATTACGATTGCTTCTTCAGGACAAACTTCTTCACAATATCCGCAATAAATACATCGCAGCATGTTTATTTCAAAGAAATCGGGAAAACGCTCTTTAGGATCTTCAGCATCTTCATTGGCCTGCATGCTTATGGCTAAAGGTGGACAGGCACGGGCACACAGTCCACACGCCACACATCTTTCTCTTCCCTGGTCTTTAACAAGAACAGGACGTCCTCTGAATATGGCAGGTGGATCCCATTGTTCCTCGGGATATTGCATTGTGAATTTTGGCTGAAACATCTGTTTGATGCTATACCAAAGCCCTTTAATAATTTCAGGTAGATAAATTTTCTCGAGAAAATTTAATTTGCGTTCGTTTTTATAATTTTTATTTAACGCATTTAATACTGGTTTCTCTAAATTCTTTGGCATCTGATACCTTTAAAATCTTTCAAAAATTTCCGGTTTAGCCTGTTTATTTTTCAATGTATGAAAATAAATCTTATTGATCTTTCAATCAAAGACAAATTACAAATCTTTATGATTTCTCTTTAAAAGTTAATGTAATAGGTACTCCTTCAAACGAAAAGGCTCCTCTTATTTTGGATTCAATATATTTACGATAATTAGCCGGTATATCACGAGGACGATTCATAAAGAAAGCAAATACCGGTGGATTAGCTTTTACCTGGGTACCATATTTTAATTTCAATTGATGTCCCCTTTTATATGGTAACGGACGTTCTTCTAATATTCGTTCAAGAAATTTATTGAATTTCCCTGTCGGGATACTCTTTTTTCGTTCTTCTAAAACATGATCAACCAGATCAATAATTTTATGAACTCTCTGACCGGTTAATGCAGATATGGATATTACAGGGATATATTTCATATTCGGTATACGTGCATAAATTGCTTCAACATAATCCTTGAATAACTTATGGTCTTTTTCAACTATATCCCATTTATTGATGACAATGATAATACCTTTATTGAATTTCTCCGCTTCTCGAAGAACCTTAATATCCTGAGATTCAAAGCCTTGAGTGGCGTCTATTAACAAAATGGCTACATCACATTCCCTGATAGCATTAAATGACCGCAAGGTACTGTAAAACTCGATACCCTCTTTAACTTTTGTTCTTTTTCGTAACCCGGCCGTGTCAACCAGTATGTATTCCCGGTTGTCATATTTAAGTTTACTGTTAATAGAATCGCGTGTTGTGCCAGCTATTTCAGAGACTATACTTCGCTTATCACGTAATAAGGTATTCACAAGGCTGCTTTTCCCGACATTTGGCCGGCCGATAATCGCTAATCTGGGTGTATCCGTTACCTCTTCTTCTGAATTTTTATCTTCGGGCAACAGATCAACTACTTTATCCAACAGATCACCGGTACCGGTTCCGCTGATTGATGAGATGACCATAATCTCGTCCATGCCTAACTCATAGAATTCAGAGGCATTCAGAGCTTTAGTAGCATTATCCGCCTTATTGGCAACCAGAACAACCGGTTTATCATATTTGCGCAGCATATTGGCTACTGACCTGTCCAGTTCATTCAGGCCGACTTCAACATCAACCATAAAAATAATTACGTCCGATTCTTCAATGGCATACCTAACCTGTTCACGTACACCAGAGACCATGAGGTCGGGATCATCAGGTATATATCCACCGGTATCTATAATATGAAAATCCCGGCCATTCCAAAATACCTCTCCGTAATGACGGTCGCGGGTCACGCCATAGGAATCATGTACGATGGCTTTACGTTGACCAATAAGACGATTGAAAAGAGTTGACTTTCCAACGTTCGGTCTTCCTACTATGGATACAATCGGAAACATTTATAAGTGCAATACAATCATTTATGGTTTATCTTAACTTATTACGAAGCACTAAATCTACGTAATTATTCAATTGGAAACGTATATTTCTTTATGTTAAAATGGTCGTACTTACATTTTGGTTTTTTCGGAACCATATTTTTGGCTCTGTTTTTTTTCCTATCATTCATCGTTTATGTAGCCGGCCTTGCCGGTATCGCAGATAGTCAGGATGATAAATCAAAAAATATTAAGCTTATAATCGGTGTTTTAATTCCAGTTTATCCTGTTATCTGGCTGATTCTCGATATGCGTAATCAAAGAAAAGCCTTGAAATCTTAATTTTACTCATTAGATTCGGGAAGTGTTTTACTGGTATCAGGATTTTCCAGTTTATTCTGTTCTGTTTCTGATTCTTCGACAAGGACCCAGGGTTCCAGTAATTTTTCTTCAATATCATTTATAAAACGAGATGGATTGGAAAAATATTCGCCATAGGTCGTATTTTGTATCACAGGGTATGAAATGTATAAGTTATTTTTTGCCCGTGTACAAGCCACGTATAGTAGTCGCAATTCTTCATCCAGATCATCATCACTATTTACAGAAAAACCGGAAGGAATAATACCATCAAGGCATTGAATTATAAACACATTATTCCATTCCAAACCTTTAGCTGAGTGGATGGTACTCAGTATCAGCGGATTTTCGTCTTTTTGGGAAGCCTCCGTTTCCAGTGCGGTAGATTCAATTGGATCCAGCGCCAGTTCCTCAAGCATTTTGTTAAAACTGCTGTAATTTTCCGAAATACCAACGAAAGCTTCAAGGTCTTTTAATCTTTTAGGATAATCATCGAATTTTTTTTCGCAAAAGGATTTATAGTAACTGACGATATGATCCACAGCCTCCGGTACCGTATAATCATTCTTCTTCAGATCCTGTAAAAGTGAACTCAATGCATGAATCTGTTGCAAATACTTGTCGCTTACAAAATTGGATGCTCCGATCTCATATGGATTATCCTGTGTTTTCAACCAAGAGATCAAATCCGACGCCGTTTTAGGGCCTATCCCCTCCAAAAGTGTTAATATTCTGTTCCAGGCTATCGTGTCCTGTGCGTTAACGATTACGCGAATATAGCCGAGTACATCCTTAATATGAGCCGCTTCCGAGAATTTTTGTCCACCATATTTTATAAAGGGAATCTTTTTATGATTCAATTCAATTTCCAGGTCGAAAGAATCGCGGCCGTTACGAAATAAAACAGCCGTATCGCTGAGTTCCTGTCCCTGCTCGCGCAACCTCAGAATCATTTGGGAGATAAAACGCGATTGATCCCTTTCGTCGGGAGCTTTTATTAAAGCGGGTAACTCACCGGGATCATTCCGGGTAAAAAGTCGTTTATCGTATTTTTGAGTTGCTTTATCCAGTATATTGTTCGTCAGATCAAGTATGCGCTGTGTGGACCGGTAATTTTCCTCGAGTTTTATGATCTTCGTATTATCAAATTGTTCGGGATACTCCATGATATTTTTATGATCCGCGCCCCTGAATGAATAGATACTCTGGGCATCATCACCAACAGCCATTACATTATGGTATACAGAAGAAAATAATGAAACGAGTTCAGCCTGAAGTGCATTCGTATCCTGATATTCATCCACTAATACATAACGATTACGTCCCGCAATCTTGTTTCTAACCTGTTCATTATCCAATAACAGGTTTCGTAAATTGACGAGCAGATCGTCGAAATCCATGACATTATTGGCCTCTTTATATGCATGATAATGTTTGGCCAGTTCTTCAATACGATCGATATGATTTAGAAACTGAGAGTACTCCTTGTCAACGACCTCATGAAGGGACAACTGTTTATTTATTGAGGTGCTGATCATCGAATACAATGTATTCTTACGGGGAAAACGTTTTTCAAGTTTATTGTATCGCAATTCGCCCCGAAGCATTTGAATGATTTCCATTGCATCGGCCGTATCGATGATCGTAAAATTATCAGGATAGCCAATCAACGAAGCATATTGATGCAACAACTGGCTGCAATAGAAATGAAACGTCCCTCCTCTTACTTTGGTACAACGGTCATCGAGTAATTTTGCCGCCCTGGATAACATCTCACGAGATGCTCTTCGCGTAAAAGTTAACAAAAGAATTTTATCCGGATCTATCCCGCTTTCAATCAATCGGGCCACGCGATAAACGAGTGTCCTTGTTTTACCTGTACCGGCTCCTGCTATGACTAACGCCGATCCTCTTTCGAACATAACAGCTTCAAACTGTCGTTCATTTAATACTTCATCATAGGGTATTTTGAAATTATCCTGCCTGGGAGCATTACTGTCATTTTGTAATACAAATTTTTTCATAGAGCTAAAGTAAGAAACTGTATGCTATATGTAAAAAATATGTTAGCTTATTATTATCAAAATCATGGAACACGGATGATGCGGATTTACACCGTTTTTTTACTACAGGGCTATACGCGAAACCAGATAAAAGATGTAAAATGAAGTGGGGCAAGGAGGACGATGAAAATGTTATATTGAAAAGTGTCATCACCATGCTCTTTGCTCAAAATACAGGCTTCCCGCGGTCGTTCGTCTTATATTATAATATCATCTCACGTACCCTTTTTCGGCCAACATCGTTCCCCTGTCTTCGTAGATACTCATATCATCAGGCTGCCATGTACCAAGACCGTCAACGTATCTATTAAACATACAGAATGCAGCAGCTATTAAAACGGTATCATGTATGGCTTTATCATCGGCACCTTCTTTACGTGCTGCTTCTACATCATTATCGGTAACATTTTTTCCACCCAGCTGAACTTTGGATGCAATGTTTAAAAGTGCCTTCATTTTACCCGATACCGGTGCATTTTGGTAATCGTCAAATACGCTGTTAAGGATTTCACCATCATCCTTGAGAAAATACTTTGCTACAGCTCCATGGGTCGACATACAATAACGGCATTTATTTCTGGATGAGACATAAGCCGCTATCAGTTCTCGTTCACCTTCCGTTAATGATGATTCGCTGCGTAACAGCGTTTGTGCCAATTCACATAAAACGCCGGCTGTTTCAGGGTGTTTTGCAAATAATCCTATTATTCCCGCTAAATTATCTGGTAAATCGATATGTGCCATATTGATAAATATCGTTTTGAATTTGTAAGTTCAGTGAGTATGATAAGTGTTGAGTATGTATTCCTTTATTCTGTTTATCCGAAAACTAAGAATTTGATATTTTATTCAACATTAGTGTTGATATAATGTACTTATTTATATGCATTAATCAATGATTGGGCTGAATTGACATTATAGTTTTTTATTTAGTCGTTAGCTGAATAACTTCAGGACGTTTAAAAAAGATATATTTTATTCAAAGTATTTTTCTTTTTTGATTTACCACCGATATATTCACTCTTTATCGAGATATTAATTTGTTTGGAAAAATTACAATTAACAGTATATGATGAATGAACCTACCGTTCTGGATAAACATGTTGGTTGGATTGAAGTTGTCAGCGGCGGCATGTTTAGCGGTAAAACCGAAGAACTTATTCGTAGGGCTAAGCGGGCACATATAGCCGGTCAAAGGGTTATTATTGTTAAGCCTTCTATGGATAAGCGGTATCATGAAGAAAATGTCGTTTCTCATAATGCGAATTCAGTACCTGGTATAGTTGCAGATACGGCTGATCAGATTATTTTACTTACAGGCTCTGCAAGGGTTGTTTGTATTGACGAAGCTCAGTTTTTTGATAACCGTTTAATTGATGTTGCAAATGATCTTGCTAATGACGGTAAAAGAGTTATCATCGCCGGGTTGGATATGGATTATATGGGAAAACCATTTGAACCCATGCCACAACTGATGGCTATTGCAGAATATGTCACGAAATTACACGCTATCTGCTCGGAAAGTGGCATGATAGCCAATTTCTCACAAAGAATAGTGGAAAATGAAGACCGGGTATTAATTGGAGAAAAAGATTCCTATGAACCACGTGCGCGCCATTGTTTTCGTCCTCCCGTTGATATTCGACGAGGCAAACCAATTCTCCCACTTAAAAACGAACATAACGAAGAAATAGAAAATAAATAATGAATATTATACGTGGCATTATAGGAATTATTTCCTTACTGGCTATTGCCTTTCTGTTTAGTAACAACAAGAAAAATATTAACTGGCGGCTCGTAATTATAGGGGTAAGCATACAATTTGTATTAGCCGTATTCATATTAAAAGGTGATACACTTGCGGGATATTTTTCCCCTCTGGGATGGCCTAAGGATTTCTTTAGTTGGATATCATCCTTTTTTGTAGCGGTACTTAACTTCACTACTCAGGGTGCCAAATTTATTTTTGGAGATCTTGCAAAAAGTCCGGGTACAAAAGGAAGTATGGGTTCATTCTTTGCTTTTCAGGTATTACCTACCATCGTCTTTTTCGGTTCTTTAACATCGTTACTATATCATTATGGTATTTTGCAGCGGATTGTAAAATTTATGGCCGTTGGAATGCAAAAGTTATTGGGAACATCCGGTGCCGAATCATTATCAGTCATATCCAATATTTTTGTGGGACAGACAGAAGCTCCCCTTATAGTTAAACCTTATATCGAGCGGATGACGCAATCGGAATTATTGGCTGTAATGACAGGCGGTATGGCTACCATTGCTGGTGGTGTGATGGCCGCATACATACAAATGCTGGGTAATTCATACTCTCAGGCACATCATGTAACACTGGCAGCCGGTCGTTTAATGTTTGCCCAGCAATTACTCGGAGCAAGTTTAATGGCTGCTCCTGCAGCTTTAGTTATATCGAAAATGATGTATCCCGAAACTAAAGAATCGTTGACATCGGGTAATGTGAAATTGTCTATAGAGAAAACTGATGCCAATGGAATTGACGCGGCTGCTTCAGGAGCTGCCCAGGGTTTGAAACTTGCTTTAAATGTCGGTGCTATGCTATTGGCATTCATTGCATTATTGGCTATGATAAATTCTATGTTGCATTGGGTTGGTGTTCAAATAGGGTTGAATGCTCTGATCCCCGGCTTCCAATTGAATATACAGAATGTACTGGGATGGATATTTGCACCTATTGCATTTTTGATTGGAGTACCCTGGCAGGATGTAGTTCACATGGGCTCATTACTTGGTACAAAACTGGTTCTTACTGAATTTATCGCTTACCTTGATCTTGCTAAAGCTGTTTTGGTAGGCAGTCTTACACCAAAAACAATAACTATGGCGACGTTTGCACTTTGTGGATTTGCTAATTTTTCTTCTATAGCCATTCAGATAGGTGGTATTGGTGGCCTGGCACCGAGTAGAAAATCTGACCTGGCCAAATTTGGGGTAAAGGCTGTGATAGCCGGAACGCTGGCAAATTTAATGACAGCAACTATAGCCGGGATGTTATTCAGTTAATGCTTCTGCAAAAATATAAACTCAATTATTAAAACTAAGAGGTACGATCCGTATGAGTTTTATTCATTATTTATATCGTTTTTTCTGGTTTATTACGGCTTGTTTGATTCTATCTGCATGTAGTAATACGAAATCACTTCCAAAACAAAGTGATTCACAGGCAGATCATAATAACCCATCACCGGTTGTTGGAGAAGTGAACGGTACAAAATATACCTATGACGATTTGATGGATTATTATACCCAAAACGCATCTACAGTCGATACCTCCCGTGAATTTTCGGATTATAAAAAACTTAATAATTTTCTTGATCTGTATTTGAATTTCCGCGCCAAGGTATTAGCTGCTCATGAAGCAGGTTACTATAGTGATCCGAAGATTCTTAAAGAGTTCAACCAATATGAGACTGAGTATGCCTATAAATACTGGTTTGAACATAAATTGAAGAAAGATTTTATCAATGAACTTATTAAAAGAGCGGCAACGGAAGTCCATGTAGCACATATTTTAATACGTGTATCTCCGCAGGCTTCACCCAAAGACACCTTGAAAGCCTGGAACAGGCTGATGCAGGCTCGCAAGGATTTTCATGAAGGCGTACCGTTTAGTGAGTTAGTCAAGGAATATTCGACAAGTAGAAATCGACATCCCCTTGGAGGTGACCTGGGTTATTTCTCTGCCGGTATGGTAGTAAAACCTTTTGAAGACGTAGCGTATAATACCCCAATTGACAGTATCTCGATGCCCTTCAGAACGAGATATGGATATCATATGATCTATGTCAAAGGCAAACGGAATTCAATGCCGGACAGGAGATTTTCACATATTTTCTTTCGCACCAAGGGGAAAAACTATTCTATCGATTCAGCTATGAAAAAAGCAAGAGTGGTCTATAAAAAATTACAGAATGGAGTCCCATGGGACACTTTAGTTCAAAAATATTCTGAAGATCCTGGTTCACGTCGCCGAAACGGGGACATCGGATGGGTTAACCACAATCAATATCTATCCAGTTTCACCGATACCGTTTTTGCTATTCCACATGCACATATGGTTATACCACCATTTTACAGTGGATATGGAGTTCAAATTGTCCGGTTGGATTCCATAAGAGCTTTTAAAAACGATTCACAAAAGAGAACTTATTTTTGGAAGAGATACCAGAAACTTCCAAGATTTAAGGATAGTAATAAATATGTGTTGAAAAGAATTGAAAAAGCAGGTCATGCCAAAGTTAATAAGCAAAATTATGAAAAATTTGTACGTTTGATAAGCAAACCCGATTCCATAGACCTGGCGAATTTCATGTTGCCAAAGTCCATGCAAAATGAACCACTTTATAGTATCAATGGAAAACAATACCTGGATAGTGATTTTTTGAGCTGGTTACAAGATAAGATGAAAGACAAAAAGGCCTTCAACTATCACTACTCCTTTTTCCAAACGTTCAAGAAACAAGCAGATGAGGAACAACTGGTACCTGTGACAATTAAAAAATTCCCTGAATTCGCTCATATAGCCCATACATATCTCGATGGTCTGTCTATCTATCAGATTACACAGGATTCCGTTTGGAATTATGCTCAAACAGATACAGCAGCTCTGCGCAAATTATATAAATCCAATCCTGGTAAATACCGTTATAAAAAACGGTATAGCTATTATAGTATACATGCCAATAATGATACGACATTATATAAAGCCGAGAATTTAATTAAGAAAGGCACGGCGCCCGATAGTTTGAGAGGGATTATTAAAGGTGATTTATATGTCTCAAAAGATGAAGTGCATGAATTGAATGGTATGCCCTACTCGAGGTTAAAGAATTTGCAAAATGGTCAATTTTCTAAGACTTTTTCCTTTAGAAATAAAAGAACCATATTATATTTAGATAAAATTCTTAAACCACGGGATATGACTTTCCGGGAAGCTTATGATAAATTGGTATCTGATTATCAAAACATCAGAAAACAGGAATGGATGAACTCACTTCATAAGAGATATCATATTAAGTCATATCCGCAACACCTAAAATTAGCCTTTGAAAATAATAAATAATAATATCATACAGCGTTATCTAAAGATTATATCGTGTTCTCTGATAGCGGGAATTATTTTAACATCCTGTATTCATAAGAAACAGGCGGGTCAAAGTGGTCATGTTATAGCTCGTGTAGGGAATGCCAACTTGACGTTAGAGGAAGCCAGAGATGGAATACCAAATTCAGTTTATCAACAAGATAGTCTGAAAGCACTTGTGAATTACCGGAACAATTGGGTCAGGCAGGAACTACTTGTGCAAGAAGCTGAACGGATAAGGCTACAAAGGAATCCTGTTGTTGCACAAAAATTAAAAAGAGTGCATAACGATGCACTTGCTGAAGCCTTACGAAATTTTGTGGTCAACAAAGCTGATTCCATAAAAGTGACACCACAAGAAGTTCAAAATTATTATGAAGCCAATAAAGACCAGTTTGTTTTGAACGAGAAATATGTTCGGTTTCGCCATTTAATGACAGACAATATCAAAGACTGTCAAAATGCAAAGAGAGATCTCTTACATGGTGTTTCATGGACCGATGTAATTCAGAAATATGGTATCGAAAAACAGAGGACATTAAATAATTCTAAACGATACTGGCCGATATCACTTGCCGTCAAAAGATATCCTCTTCTGAATCGTTATCTTAAAGTTATTGGTATTAATGAAATTTCTCCAATAAGATTGATAGACGGGCGTTATCATTTTGTTCAGTTGATTAGTCGTAAAGCTAAAGGTACACATCCCGATATTAACTGGGTATTTGGTCAAATTAAAGATTGGCTTAAATTACAAAAAAGAAGAAAGTTTCTGCGTACTTATGAACGAAATCTTTATCTTAAGGCAAAAGCAAACGACGAGTTATCCGTGACAAATAATTTTTTAAAAGAAAAACAAAGTTCATCCCCAAAAGCCAACGTAGCAGATACGATTAGCACAAAATAATTATATGTTTAAAAGAATAAGCAAAGCACTAGTACTTACTCTACTCACCCTTTTTATATTAACATCTATTACTTATGCACAACAGAGCAAGGTATTGGATAAAATTGTAGCTATCGTCAATAATCACATAATCCTGAAATCGGATGTCGATAGTGTGGTAGCACAATACATGCAACAATCCAATAAAGATAATTTTAGTAAACAACTTTGGTATCATGCCCTGCAGTCGGAAGTAAATAAATTCGTTTTAATGGAAAAAGCCAAGATTGACTCCGTTACTGTTACGGATGATCAGATTGACCGGCAATTGAATCAGAGAATCAGCCAAATGGAACAACAGGCTGGCAGTAAAAAAGCTCTTGAAAATTATTTCGGTAAATCAATAGTGGAACTAAAGGCTCAGTGGCGTCCTATCTATAAACAGCAAGCAGTTGTTCAAAAGCTGAGACAACAAGAAGAGAGTTCTATAAATATCACACGGCCGGAAGTACGTGATTTCTTTAATTCCATTCCTAAAGATTCCATACCTAATGTTCCGGAACAAGTACAACTGGCCCAGATAGTAAAGATACCTCCACCCGATTCAAATGCTGAAGCCAGTACTTTGAAACTGGCAAAAGAACTCAGAGATTCCATTGTCGTATATCATAAGAATTTTTCAGAATTAGCCAAAAGATGGAGTCAGGGGCCATCCGCTAAAAATGGCGGACATCTCGGGTTAATCAGCATAAATGATCTCGTCCCCTCTTATTCGGCCGCGGCAGCCGCATTGAAACCCGGTGAAATATCTAAAGTTGTAAAATCACCGTTCGGGTATCACATCATACGCCTCAATAAACGGGTGGGAGACAAAATTGATACCGATCATATTCTACTCAAAGTGAATGAAAATAAGAGAGATGATCAAAAAGCTATAAATTTCCTAAACAAACTGAGAGACAGTGTACTTGTCGATCATAAAAATTTTGCCGAATTAGCCAGGAAATATTCCGATGATGAAGCAACGGCACCAAGAGGTGGATTACTTGAAAATCCACAAACGGGTGCCCGGTTAATTCCAATAAAACAATTAGATCCTGCATTATATCGGATTGTTCTCTTACTTGATAAAGAAGGACAAATTTCTAAGCCGAAACCGTTCACCACAAGCGGTCCAAATAATCAAAAGGCCTATCGCATTGTTCAGTTGAAAAAACGCATTGAAGAACATCAGGCCAACCTGAAACAGGATTTTGAGTTGATTAAGAATATAGCATTGCGACAGAAGCAGGCCAGGATTATGCAGAAGTGGTTAAAAAATCTTCGTAATGAGATATACGTAGAGTATAAAATACCGGTACCTGATGATTTACAATCGTAAGTAAATCACTCAATCATAAAATTTGGTTTATGGAAGTTATCCCCAAGGATCCTGAAAAAGCGGCAGAGCTGTTTCAACAATCATTTAATAATCTGAAAAAGGAGATTTCTAAAGTTGTTGTTGGTCAGCATAAAATAGTTGATCTCCTTTTAATCAGCTTGTTTTCACGGGGACATTGTATGTTAGTGGGAGTACCGGGCCTGGCTAAAACCCTATTGGTTCGAACAGTCTCAGAAACACTGAATCTCACTTTTAATCGCATTCAATTTACGCCCGATTTAATGCCCAGTGATATAACCGGTACGGATATCATCCAGGAGGATCTCAAAACGGGCCATAAGACATTTAAATTCATCAAAGGACCAATCTTTGCCAATATTATTTTAGCTGACGAGATAAATCGAACACCGCCCAAAACACAGGCTGCATTACTCGAAGCAATGCAGGAGTATCATGTAACGGCTTCGGGTCATACCTATAAACTTGCCCTGCCCTTTTTTGTGCTTGCCACACAAAACCCTATAGAACAGGAAGGCACTTATCCTCTACCGGAAGCCCAGTTAGACCGGTTTATGTTCAATTTACAGCTCGATTATCCTGAATTTGATGAAGAGATCGATATTGTTGGCAGAACAACATCAGCACATCATCCTTCGGTTCAGCCAATGTTAGACTCCGAGCATATTATAGCGTTTCAAAATCTGGTGCGGGAAGTAGCTGTACCCGGGAACGTACTGAATTTTGCTGTGCGCCTGGTAAATATGACCAGGCCAAATACACAATATGCTACCGACTTTGTCAATAGATATATGAGTTGGGGCGCTGGACCCAGAGCTTCCCAATACCTTATTCTGGGTGGTAAAACAAGAGCTTTATCAAGAGGACGATTTAATGTTACTGAAGAAGACATCAGGACGTTAGCCACTCCCGTTTTACGACATCGTATTGTAAATAATTATGCAGCTGAAGCCGATGGTATCAATACGGTTGGACTGATAAATAGATTATTAGAGACCTTATAATCAAAAATTATGAGTAACAATTCAAGATCAACGGTATCCTATATATAGTGATGTGTTGATCCTTTGATAATATCATTTCATTTATAACACTTTTCCAGAATTGTAAATTTCTCAATAATTATTTGTTCCCGGTTTATGACAGATAACAGCGTTCTTCTATTAATAATCCAAATTATTATTCCTCTTTCAATCATTCTTTGGTTTGTATTGAAAAGGATGAACTCACAGGTGGGACTTCTTTTGGATGTTATACTTACCGTATTTATAACAGGTTTTATAATTATTTCAGGAAGGTGGGATATATACAGTATTTACTTTCAATATGTAATAGTTTTCATCTTTATTATCGGGTTACTTTACCGGATACGTCTGTTTGCTGAATTAGATACTTTACCGGACAATGATCTGGTTTCATGGTTCCTTTTACTTGGCAAATTAATTGTTATAGTTATTTTTGGGATGCTTAATTATCAGATTTATCAAGGGTATCAATTCAATAATGATGTCTTAAATATCTCATTCCCGTTAAAGAACGGTGATTATTATATTACGGAGGGCGGGAATAACCGGATACTCAATAAATATATTAACCGCAAGGGCGAACATTATGCCAGTGATATAGTGAAATTGGATTTTTGGGGAATGGGTTCCCAAAAATTTAATCCGAATTCATTGAGTGATTATAATATTTATGCTGACACTGTTTATAGCCCCGTCGATGGACGTATCGTAGATGTAATTGATACATTAAATAACGGCTCACCGGGGAAAAAAGATCTGAATAATCATTTGGGCAACTATGTAGTTATAGAATATCTGAATAATCTTATAATACTCTCTAATCTGAAAAAAAACTCGGTTTTGGTACCCTCTGATATGTATGTTACTACCGGTCAACCCATAGCCCAGGTTGGGAACACTGAAAAGGGGTTAGAACCTTCGCTGCATTTTTTTGCTATTCGGGGCACTGATGTCAATAATATTACAAATGGGTATGGGTTACCAATAATGACGGATAACGACTATCTCATCAAAAATAGTGTTATTCATCGCTGATTTACGGGATAGATTATTTTTATAATCATTTTAAATCGGTTAATTGAATCTTTATTAATTTATTAAATACCCATATGTTATTCATTCAGGATATAATTGGGGTATTTGCATCGCTCAAGCACAAAATAACAGCATAATCCTGACATTTAACAAACATATTACGTAAAATTCCGGCGATTACTATTGAATACTATTTTTGAAGGATATCATTCATCATTACCATTTTATATTTACTTGATATTATTCATCATAATGAGTGCTATTGCCTGGTGGTCTTATAAAGATCTTAAAAGTAAATCCGGCCTGATTCGTTATGTTCTAATTAGTCTGCGCAGCCTTGTATTTTTTGTTTTAATTCTTTTACTCTTAAATCCGGTTTTCAATAAGCGTACAGAAAAAAAATTAAAACCCACAATAGCTGTATTATTGGATAACTCAAAAAGCATGAGTATCCATAAAGGAGATTATAATGGGAAAGATAGCTATAAGAACGTATTGAATGAGCTTGGTTTACATGACAGCTCTGATGTCCATTATGATATTTGGGGTTTTGATCGAAATATTTACTCCATTAATCCTGATAGTTTGAAATTGACAGGGAGTGAAACAAATTTAAGCGATGCTTTTCAGAAAATTGGTCAAAGCAACAGGACCTACAAAGCTGTAATAATATTAACGGATGGGATTTTTACTATCGGGAGAGATCCAACTTATCAGGCTTCTCATCTCAAATCTCCGTTATTTACCATAGGAATGGGCGATACAGTGCACTTGAATGATGTTGTATTGCAAAATATCCAGGTAAATGAAAAGACCTATTTAAATACTATTACTCCTGTACATGTAACTGTTCTTAATGATGGTTATCCCAATAAAAATATCTCTGTTGAACTATTACACAATAACAATATCATTGATTCAAAAGTTATTCATACAACGGGTGATAAATCATCTCATACCCTGCAATTCAATATTAAACCTGATAAGACGGGCATTCAACAGTATGAAATTAATATACCCGAATTGAAGGGTGAATGGACTGGGGAGAATAATAAGAAAGTTATTAATCTCGATGTATTAAATAATAAAATTAAGATACTCGATCTTGCATTTGAAATTCATCCGGACGTAAAAACGATCAGGTCCATTTTAGAAGTCGACAAGAGTATCGATTTATATAACAGAACCTGGTTAGGCGGGAAGAATATGATCGGCGGGAATATCCCTACTCAAGTTGATTCACTGGACCTTGTCATATTACAGGGTTTCCCGAACAAGAAAATGTCACCTGCTTTTAAAGAAAAAATATATAATTTGATTAAAGACAAACCGACACTGTTTGTGACTACGCCGCAAACAGATCAAAAGGGCTTATCAACATTATTAAAGGGGCAGGTACCTATTATCTTTCATCGTAATAATCGTGGATATGAAGTACGGCCGGCTATTGATCCAAATCAAAAAGACCACGCCATTCTTGACCTTCCGGCAATAAAATATGATCAATTACCTGAAATCAAAACCCCATTGAGGAATGCGGAACCTGCCCTTGGATCCAAAGTTCTTTATACCGCCACTTATCATGATTCTCCTGTCAACACTCCATTACTGGCCGTCAGAACGATAGGAAATAAAAGAACATCAGAGATAAATTTTTATAATTTCTACAAATGGTATCAGGATCCAAATGGAAATACACGGGATTATATTACTTCTTTAATCAATAATATGGTTAAATGGACTTCAAGTTCTCCAGATACGAGGTTATTAAAAGTAGCTCCCGTCAATAAGGTTTTTAGCGGCTCCGAAGACGCTATTCTCACGGGTATATTACAAAATGAGAGCGGGGATCCAGATGATAAAGCACGTATTGAAGTAACCCTTACCAATCAAAATGGTGAGAAACGAACATATACTATGAATAATCATGGTTCCGGTCAATACCGTTTGAATTTTGGCAAATTGCCTGAAGGAATATATCAATATGAAGCCGAGGCCCAGAAAAATACTGTTACTATTGATACTCAGAAAGGGCAATTTTCTGTCGGAAGTATAAGTGCTGAATTTATAAACACCACCAGAAATGATGCAATGCTGAAACTCATTAGCAAATCTACCGGCGGTGAGTATTTTCCTTTCAACAAAGCATCCGGTATTCGTGAAGCAATCAGGCAAAAAGGAGTACTCAATCCTGATATCAAAAGCATCGATAAGCGATTTTATTTATATAGATCCCCGTGGTGGTTTATTGTTGTATTGTTGTTACTAACATCTGAATGGGGAATCAGAAAATATCTTGCCCTTCCCTGATATTCGATTCAAATTCAGACTTCCCGTAATATGTATGTATTGAGATATAAGGAAAGTAAGATAGATGATATGCCTTCATTACGAAGCGACTCCTTTTATCAAAACCATTACACCTAATAAAAAAGCCGGTTCCTTTGGGAACCGGCTTTTTATTTAAGATTCTATCTGATAGTAATCAGATAACTCTCATCTCATATTTATTCCCTGCTGGTATCAGGTGTTGATTTAGCCCTGTATAACATGAATGCAAGAATAATGATGATAACAATAGCTATTCCGAGATAAATGAACATAGCATAAGATTTCGGCTGGGCCAATTGTCCCCATGTACTAACCTTCTGATCTACGTTAGCGATGTCGTCGTAGGTCATGACATTGGCTTTAACAAGATTATCAGCCCATTTCGTTTTAACGGTATTATTCCAGAGTTTTGAGAAGTCCTGGAATTTTTGATATTCCTGATCATCGGCATGTTGCCTGCTGCGTTTGATAGCATTATCCAGATAACCGGTAAGGCTATTGTTGAAGCTTTTGCCATCATTGAATTTTCCGAGATCAATTTTCTGTTCTTTGAAAGTTGCACCGATAGCCTTCCAGGTATAATTGGAAACTTTGCTATGCCATTGGCTTAGAGCATTTTCAACATTTTTACGTGCTTCCTGTTGCTTACCGGGTGCAAAGATATCGAGTAATTTATCACCCAATTTGTTCCACATGTTAGAAAATTCAGACTGTACAGCGTACATCTTGACATATTCGTCTGTAGACAATGTCGGATGAGCGTCCAGGAATGATGAATTTTCAGCTGCAATATTCTGAATTAATTTCAGTGCATTGCCATTGGTTCCCATTTGTGTTTTTGCACCGGATTCACTTTTTACTGAAGGCAGTTTCAGGTTGTTATACGTGACAAACAGTGAATCAATTACAGAAGAAATAAAATCGTTACGTTTTTTTATGCTTTCTCTGTATTCACGGATTACACGAGACATACGAGCATTACTACTCGACGTTTTTTTCATCAGGGTGCTCAATGAATCTGTCGTGGAATTCATCTTTTTAAGCTGACTGGAATAATCGGCTACCTGCTGATTTAACTGGGCCAGTTTTTGACTTTGATTTTGCATTACAGTCAAACGTGACTCGGTAGTATGTGCCTGTTGTTGCAATTTTTGCAGTTGGGCTTCATAAGTGTCAGGATAAAGTGCATTATCCAGTAATTGTTTATGAGATGAATATGTGCTACTCAGATTATTTATTTGTGTGATTACAGAATCAATTTCTGATACACTCGTTGCCTGATCGACCATTTTGCTCAAACTTGCATAATCTTTTTTATAAGATTGCACAATTTTATAATCAGATTGATTCTGGGCATTCTGAGCCTCAGCTTGCATAGTTAAAGACACACTTACCATTAAAAATAACAGCAGCGCAGCAATCTGTTTAGTTTTATTAAATACTTTAAAATCCATAATTATTTCTCTTTCCCTTTAATTCCATCTTTTGTCAAGTTATATGAAGCTGAAGATCCATCCAATAATTGGACATATGGTGTTCGCTGATTAAAAGCCGGATTTTGAAGGCCCTGGTCAGTTATATGGATTTTTTTCTTCAGTTTTAAAGTACCCTCAGATGGTTCCATAACAAATACATCATTAAAACCTCGTGCTGTTACAAAATAATATCCTGCATGCCCTCTAATAAGACGTACATCTTGTGTTGTAACAGATGTCGTGTCTTTAGTTTCGGCATATTGTAAAGGCATAACATTAAATTTTAAACCTATACGTGCGTCTTGCACAATGCCCTTACTATTGGGTGTAAGTACGGATTCTAGGGGTTGAGCGAAATCCACTTTCTTTATAACGAGTGAACTCGAACAAGCCGTGACAAATAACAGCATGGCTGCTGTCATTATTTTTCCTAAAAGGTTCAGTCTCGCATTATTCTTCATAATAATAGTGTTAGATGATTACTTATTGTTAGTCCTGTTTTTATTGTAAAGCTTATTAATATTTGGAATCAAATTACTAACCATATAATAGTCAGTCAAAACAATTTAAGTTATTTAATCATTATTACTAAAAATTTCAAAGATCATGTTTTTATCACCTTATCCCTCTGTTTTTAAAAAAACATTTATAAATCATTATAATTCTATGAGAATATCTATAGGTATATCCGTTGGTAAATTATTTTTACCTCTTAAATCCTTGAGACCTATAATAAAAGAAAAACCAATAACTTCACCACCGAGCTTCTTTATTAACTCATAAGCAGCCACCGCAGATCCTCCTGTGGCAATTAGATCGTCATGAATAACAACTTTATCCCCTTTCGATATGGAATCGTTATGAATCTCCAGTGAATCCATACCATACTCTAAATCATAAGAGATAGATAATGTTTCGGCCGGTAGTTTATTTGGTTTTCTAATTGGTACAAATCCGGCATTTAAATTCATTGCAAGGTTAGTGCCAAATAAAAATCCTCGAGCCTCCAGGCCAACTACCAAATCTATTTTTTTATCTTCAAATGGGCGTGCTAACAGCCATGAAGTCAATTCAAGAGCATCAGGATCTTTCAAAATGGGTGTAATGTCCTTAAATTGAATTCCGGGTTGTGGGAAATCAGGTATATTTCGAATATTCTTCTTTATATATTCTTTGATCTGTTTTTCGACTTTTTTCATATAGTAAAAATTCTATTTGGTGAAAAATGATATACAAATTGTTGATTATATAAAAGCTACTGACCCATACTATTTACAAATGACCACAAATATAGATACATTCGACACATTTTTTTTTACAAAGCAGCATCATCATTACATGCAGCAAGCCTTACTCGAGGCAGAGCAAGCATTTATGGAAGATGAAGTACCGGTTGGTGCTGTTATTGTTCATAATGGACACATCGTAGGTAAAGGTTATAACCAGGTTGAACGTTTAAAAGATCCGACGGCTCATGCTGAAATACTTGCCATCTCGGCCGCTTGTCAGACTCTTGATTCCAAATTACTTTCAGGATGCTCATTATATGTTACACTTGAACCCTGCCCTATGTGTGCCGGAGCTCTTGTTTTATCACGACTTGATCGCATTATATACAGTGCAACCGATCCGAAAATGGGCGCATGCGGAAGCATCTACGATATAATACAGGATACACGCCTGAACCACCAAATAGAAGTTATTCAAGGAATTATGGAAAATGAATCAGAAGCCCTGTTAAAAAAATATTTTCAAAGAAAGCGTAAGTAAAATGATTTATTGATATAAATCAAGTTCTCTTATGCGTTTCAATACATTAACAGGTAGCAACCCCGCAACCGGCTCTCCTTTTCTGAGTTTATATTTTAAGCCGGAGGAAGAGATATCAATCGGTTCATGTTCAATAAAAGAACATTTGTTATGAAAGAATTTTGGCAAATCACCAGTGTTATAACCAGGGCGATGAGCAATTAGAAATTCTGTTTCGTTAATCAACTCTTCATAATGATACCAGGTGTCAAGCTGAACGATACTATCACTGCCCAGACATAGTATAAAATGTAACTGTGGATATCTTTTTTTTAAAGCCCTTATCGTTCGAAGTGTATAGGAAGGTTTCTCTAAATTATTCTCAAAATCACTGATATGAATATTGGGAATATCATGAAAGGCAATCGTTAATAACTCCTTCCTGATCTTATAAGGAGTTACTTTTTGATTTTTTTTATGAGGCGGATCGGGGGCGGGCATTATCCATAATTCATCAATATACCCACTGTTTATGAAAGCAAGGGCAATAGTCAGGTGACCATTATGTACAGGATCGAAAGTTCCACCCAGTACTCCCACCCTCTTAGTCATTTGAGGCCCGCTTATTACTACTTGCTAATTCGTTAAGGGCCTTTTTCGCCGTTTTATAATTGTTCTCGGCTATATTGCGATTCTTTCCTTTGGGAAATAGCTGCATATACTTTTGATAGGAATCAACCGCTTTACTAAACCTTTCTTCCTGTTTAGAAGGTACGCTGTTTTGAGCAAGTAATACATATGCGTGAATCTGATTGGCAAGAGCAACTTCTGCCCATTTTGTTTCGGGGTAATTATCCATTGTTAAGCCATAATATAATGCTGCTGCCTTATAGTCTCTTAGGCGTTGATATAAATCAGCAGCACCTAACATTTTATGAGCAAGCTTATCCCTCATCTTATCTATATATTTACCGGCCTGATCGGCTAATTTCGAATTGGGATATTTAGAGATAAAAAGCTGAAAGAGTTCAATAGATTTTCTCGTTTTAGATTGATCCAGTTTATAATCAGGACTGATTTTATAATAGCACAGAGCTTCTTTATACTGTACTTCCTGATGCCGCTGATCTTTGGGGTAAAATGTGTTATAGCGTTTGTATTCGGAAGCGGCTAATAAATATTGTTTATCTTTAAAATAGCTTTCAGCTAAATAGTATTGAGCTTCTTTCGCATATCCTGTTCCCCGTCCGAGTGATAATACTGTCTCAAAAGATTGTGCGGCCTCATCATATTTATGCGCTTTATAGACATGTACAGCTTTGTCAAAAGCCACTTTCAGGCTATCGCCACGTTTGATATTGTATTTGTTGGCACAAGCCTGAAACATTACAATAACAATTAATATCCCGGTACGGAGAGCAAATTTTAGTCCCTTCTTCATATAATCTGTTTCTTAAACCCTTCTTTATCGATCTCTTTTTGTTAACAAATTCAAAAGTTTTGCAATATCGTCACGATAATCCGAATGTCCAAAATTATGTAGATATTGCAATGATTTTTGGTAATGATAATCTATTGTTTGTTTGGTTTCATCAATGACGCCCAGTTTTCTATAAAGTTGAATGATTTCTTTTACAACTATGACGTCTTTATTCTTATTCTGTAAATGTTCAATTAAATAGGCTTTTTGCTTTGAATCCGCCTTTTTCAAAGCCAGTATGGATAAATACGTTTTCTTTCCTTCGTAAATATCACCACCGGTCTTTTTGCCAAATATTTCAGGGTCTCCAATAGCATCCAATAAGTCATCCTGAATCTGAAAAGCCAGTCCGGCTTCACTACCTATCTTACCAGCCAGTTGGACATTTTCTTCACTCGTACCAGCTATAATGGCACCCATTTGCATGGAACAACTGATCAAGGCAGCTGTTTTTGATGTTATCATAGTTACATATTCATCTATACTGACATCTATCTCAGACTCAAATTGCAGATCCAACGCCTGACCTTCACATACGGTTATTACAGCATCTACAAACAACTCATATAATTTTATAAACTGATCTTTCCCAAACTTATTGCTATGTCCGTAATAATTTAATTGCTTAATCGCATGAGCGAACATGGCATCACCCGAAAGGATGGCTATCGGTGAATTCCATTTTTTATATACACTAATTTCACCTCTTCGAGTATCGGCCTTATCCATAATATCATCATGGATCAATGTAAAATTATGAAGTAATTCAATGGCAACCGAGGCTGACAATGCTTCATTTGGATCACCGCCACACATACCACAACTAAGAAGCAGTAAATTGGGCCTTATCCGTTTTCCACCAAGACTGAGTGTATAAAATATAGGATCATATAACGTCTTTGGTTGATCAGGTATATCAACATTTCTGAGACGTTCTTCAATAAGTTCCGTAAATAATTTCTTGTTATCTAACAATGCGATAATTTTTTTGTTCTAAGAAAGGCAAAATATAAGCAATTTAGAGTTGGATATTAATCCTTAATGCAAATTATACCATTCTCAGTTGATGATACCCTAATTCTTCAATTGTACGGGCTCCCAATAAACACATAGCCGTTTTAAATTGATACTTCAAGACTCTCAATGACTCATCCAATCCATCCATACCTTCTTCGATAACCGCTTTAATGATCGGTTGTGCCATTGCTGTGAAATCAGCTCCCAGGCACAATGCTTTTATCATATCAAAACTATTCCTTATCCCCCCTGATGCGATTACTTCATAATCGTTTCTATTGTGTTTCCTAAGAGACAAAATACATTCGACGGTAGGAATTCCCCAATTATTGAAAGATACCTTATGTAACTGATTATTATCACGGGTGTTTTCAACTTTCGACCAGCTTGTACCACCGGCGCCTGAAACATCGATGACTTTGACCCCTAACTCTACTAATTCCTGCGCAACTTCACCCGAAATACCAGCACCGGTTTCTTTAACTATCACCGGTATATCCGTATCCTGAACCAATTGTTTAATTCCCTCTTTAATACCTTTAAATGAACGGTCTCCCTCGGGTTGCATCAATTCCTGTAACGGATTAAGATGAACTATGATGGCATCCGCCTTTATACTTTCTATAATGAGATTTACCTGTTCAGATTTCAAACCTCCGATTAACTGACTTCCACCGATATTCGAAGCTATAAAAGCATGAGGAGCCCGTTCGCGAACAATCGAAAATGAATTGGTGATTTCAGATGATTCGAATAATATTCTTTGACTGCCAACACCAAATGGAAGGTTTTCCTTTTCACAAAATTCTGCAATGATGGCATTAACGGCTCCCGCCCGGGAATAACCTCCAGTCATTGAAGAAATAAATAATGGAAAGGCAAAGGTTCGGCCTAAAAGAGTAGCTTCGGTAGATATATCATCAAAATTAACCTCGGGAAGAGCATTATGAATAAAATCATATCTCTCGAATCCCGTCTTTTTTTCATAATTAACGGTACCCGATACACTCAGATTAACATGATCAGCTTTTCGTTTAGATATATCCATCGATTACATTATAACAGTTCGGTTCATTTATATCCACCATATCCGGGTTGGTAACATTTAATACTTATATCATATAAGATCCGCCATTAATATGGAACGTGGATCCTGTCAAATGTTTTACTTTTCCTGACGCCAGCCAATTAACGAGTTCTCCTACTTCTTCCGGTGGTGTTATTTCCGATAATACCACATCTTTCATCAAATATTCTTTACCATAGACAGGGATCAATTCTTCAGCCATATCGGTTTTAATAAATCCCGGTGCAATTGAATAAGCGACAATACCATCTTTGCCAAATGCGCGGGCTATGGTTTTAGTGAAAGCTACCATACCACCCTTAGAAGCTGCGTAAGATGCAAATTGTTCAGTATCCCCACGATAAGCTGCCCTTGATGCAACATTGATCAATATCCCATTTTGCTCCTTTGACCACCGGTTGATAGCCCATTTGGAGATCAGGGACGGTGCTGTGAGATTGATCATCATGGTTCGAATCCAATTATCTTCCCATACCTTGTCGGAATCGCTGAAATTGACATCTTCAGATATGCCCGCATTGTTAATGACCACATTGGGACTTACGTCCTCATTGAATATGGGTTTTAACTTTTCATCAAGTTCTGATCTGTTTGCCAAATCTACATGGATGCCAGTAAAACGATGATTATCGACGAACTTCTTATCAAAATCAGATGAAAAAGCTGTACCTGCAACCCTTGCACCGCTTTCTAATAATTTTTCTGTTATACTTTTGCCAATACCCCTCGATGCCCCGGTTACAAGAGCATATACATGTGAATTATCCAATGATATGAGATGTGTTTAATTAGTTATTTTATTTTCCTTCACGATACACCGGTACGAAAGAGCAAGCCTCACCATACATGACACGCTCGGCATATGGTAACAATTTCTTTGTAGCCAATAAATAGACACTGGGTGGAACCGGTTTATCGCTGCATCCTTTTAAAATTATACGGCTGCCCTCATATTGTGACCAGTCAATATTTTCTAGTTTTCGCCGATATAATTCAAATCTGACATCATCCCTGTTGCCGAAAAATACTTCTCTGGCATAAACTTGTGCATAAGTTGTTACAAGCATATAAGCCCAGGATGCTATAATGGCATCAGAAGAACAATGAACGGCAACATAGGTACCGGCGTACCGGGTCCAATCGTGTTGATCCAGCGCTTTACGAAAATCTTTTTCACGAATGATGAGTCCTTGATACAGGTGATCCTTAAGATCAAATGTTTCAATAGGAGTATCATCATAATACTCCTGAAGATCGATAGTTATAAGTCCGGATTTAGCGACTTTATTTACGATAGGTCCTTCTTGCATAAAACTAATTTTTTAAACTGCGAATGATTCACCACAGGAACAAGTGCGGGTGGCATTGGGATTATTAAAATGGAAACCTTGTCCATTCAGCCCATCGGTGTAATCGAGTTCTGTACCCGCCAGATAGAGGAAACTCCTCATATCCACAATTATTTTTATTCCTTTATTTTCAAAAATTTGATCTTTTTCATCACGATTCGATTCATCATTATCGAAATCGAGTTTATATGTCAATCCCGAACAACCGCCACCAACTACACCAATTCTTAGTGGTACATCATTGTCCAGTTTCTGCTCAGATCGTATTTCAGCAATTCTTTTAGCTGCTTTTTCGCTTACATTAATCGACATATTCTGTTTTGTTTAATGTGTTTGATTCAAAGTTAATCTTTCTGATAAAGAATAACTGCCTATATATTTTCGACTCTGATTTCAGGATCTATGCGTTTAACCATACTTTCGATAGCAAACAGAGTTCCTGTTGTTGCCGTTGGGCAGGTACCACATGCACCCTGATAATGTACTCTCAGTGTATTACCTTCTAAACCGAGAATACGTAGTCCACCGCCATCAGCAAGTAAATATGGGCGAACCTGCTCATCCAGCATCTGATTGATCAATTGCATCCGAGGATCATCAGAATCCTGAACCTCTTTGGTTGCATGTACTTCCTCATCTTCCTCTATATTTTCTATAGCTTCAGCTTCCCTTATTGGTGGTGCGAGTTGTCGTAATAATTCAGACCAGTCGGCATCACCATCTTGTGTAACTGTCACATATTTATCTACATAATAAACGGATATAACATGAGGAATTGAGAATAAATCCCGTGCAAAAGCATCATTATTTACTTCTTCTGGAGTATCATATGAACGTGTTATGCCTTGACTAATGGGTTCTTTTAGAACAAAACGCATAGCATCAGGATTCGGCGTTCGTTCAATTTCTGCAATTTTTGGCATGACTCGATCCTTTTTATTTTAAATTTCTTTCGTTTTAATAACGTTTTTAAAAATAATGTATTATAAAATTAACTTCAGTAAACCAATTCTAAAAACTTACTTATGATTAATTAAGCAAAAATTTGCTGAACTTTTTTAATTCCTTCGGCCAGTTTATCTATCTCTTTATCGGTATTAAATAATGCAAATGAAGCCCGTGAAGTGGCCGGAATATTAAAACGTGTCATTAGCGGTTGTGCGCAATGATGTCCGGTTCTGATGGCTATACCCTGCCTGTCCAGTAAAGTACCGACATCATGAGGATGAATATCATCAATCATAAATGATATAATAGATGATTTCCTGTTTGCTGTTCCTATGATCTTCACTCCGTCTATATGCTGTAAAACTTCTGTAGCATATTCTAAAAGCTGCGTTTCATAAGCTTCAATACGGTCCATACCGATATTCTCAAGATAGTCGATGGCGGAACCTAATGCTATGGAAGCAGCTATTGATGGGGTTCCCGCCTCGAATTTAAACGGCAGATCATTATAAGTGGTTTTCTCAAAAGTCACTTTATCTATCATTTCGCCACCACCACGATATGGAGGCATTTTTTCTAACCATTTGCGTTTACCATATAAAACACCAATACCGGTCGGACCTTGCATCTTATGTCCTGAAAATGCATAAAAATCACAATCCAGTTCTTTCACATTTACAGGAATATGAGGTGCACCTTGCGCACCATCCAATAATACAGGTATATCTCTTTCATGAGCCATTGAAATGACTTCCTTCACCGGATTTATCGTGCCAAGAACATTGGATATATGAGTTATGGCTACCATCCTGGTTCGATCATTCAGGAGATTTTCATATTCTTCCAGAATCAAATCACCATTATCATCAATAGGTATAACTTTTAAACGGGCACCGTTCTGTTCACATAAAATTTGCCATGAAACAATATTGGCATGATGCTCCATTTCCGAAATAATGATCTCGTCTCCCTCCTTCATAAAGGTTTTTCCATAGGTCTGGGCTACGAGATTAATGGCATCGGTTGTTCCGCCTGTCCAGATTATTTCAGATGAATCATCGGCACCGATAAAATTCTGTACTTTAATTCGTGCTTCCTCAAACGCAGTTGTCGCCTTCTGGCTAAGATAATGTATGCCACGGTGGACATTAGCGTGTTCATGGCTGTGATAAGCTACAAGCCGGTCAATAACGGTTTGCGGCATTTGACTCGAAGCCGCGTTATCAAGGTATACAAGCGGTTTGTCATATACCTGACGTGTCAAGATTGGGAAATCCTTTCGTATTGATTCCACATTCCAATCTTTTAACAAGGCATTATTTCCCTTTATTTTTGTTGTAGTACTCATGCCATATCCGTTACTTCTTCACCACTTTTAGTAAATCTGGCGACTGCCTCACTTAATTGTTTACGAAGTGATTCGACAGGAATTTGTTCGATTATTTGTAAAGCAAAACCATAACTCAATAACTCCTTAGTTTTATCATCATCCAGTCCCCGGCTTTTTAAATAAAAAACCTCATCATCCTCAAATTGACCCACGGTAGCACCGTGGCTGCATTTTACATCGTCCGCATATATCTCCAATTGCGGCTTCGTATCTACAGTGCCATTATCCGAGAGTAATAAGTTCCGGTTTTCCTGGAATGAATCAGTTTTTTGAGCTCCTTTGCGAACATAGATCTTTCCGTTAAAAACAGAATGAGCATCTTCATCGATTATACATTTATGTAATTGATGGCTGGTACAATACGGCATTTGATGGTCCATCATCGTATGGGTATCGGAATGCTGTTTACCGTTAATAAGTACTAATCCATCCAGTGTACAATCAATTTGTTCGCCATTTAATGAGGCCCAGACATCATTTCTGGATATCTTAGAACCGAGTTGTATGGAATATGATTCATAGTTACTGGTTTTTTCCAGAGTAGTTCCAACGCGACTGATATGATAAGCCTGCCGGCTTTCTCGCTGAGTCCTGATGTGCAACATCTTCGACCCTTCTTTTAAATTCACTTCCGTAACCGGACAATTTAAGTATACATTTTGTCCGAGGCCCAGATAGTCTTCCAGTACGGTAAATTTGCTGAAAGGTTCGGCTACAATAAGTACCCGGGGAACCGATAAATAATGATCCGCATTTTCAGTTGACAGGAATAAAAAATGTATGGGTTTATCTATTTTGGTATCCTTGGGAACATGTAAGAATATGCCATTTTCCCAGAAAGTGTTATTCAAAGGAATAAACGGATCATCTTCCAGGGAAATATGCTTGCCTAATTCTTTTTCAATGACTTCAGGATAATCGTTTGCCGCACTTTCGATAGAACTCAATATTACATTTTCGGGCAGTTCATGTACCGATGAAAGCCCTTCATTATACGTTCCGTTTACAAACACAATAAGAGACTCTGAAGCTTCCGGTAATAACCATTTTTTGAGTTTTTCAGTATCAGCTTCATCATCGATATTAAAAAACGGGTCAAAAGATTCCCTGTACAAAGATCGTAAATTGGTATATTTCCACTCTTCGTCACGGGTTGTCGGTAAAGGTATCTCGCGGAGCTTTTTTGCAGCATTTACCCGGAAATCATGTAAGAAACCGGATACCGGAGTCTGTTTTTCCCGTAACTCCAGTAAATCTGTAATAAAAGTTTTCTCTTTTTGATCTACCACTGTATTCATTACTTGGCTTCTCCGTTTACCTGTAATTCTTCATCGATCCAGTCGTAACCCCGTTCTTCCAGTTCTAATGCCAGTTCTTTATCACCGGATTTCAGAATTCGTCCTTTTACCATAACATGTACAAAATCAGGTATGATGTAATTTAACAAACGTTGGTAATGAGTTACGACAATAACTCCTTTATTTTCATCGGCTATTTTATTGATACCATTGGCTACTTCCCGTAAAGCGTCAATATCCAGGCCTGAATCCGTTTCATCCAGAATCGACATTTTAGGATTTAAAACAGCCATTTGGAGAATTTCATTTCGCTTTTTTTCACCACCGGAGAACCCTGCATTAACACTTCTTTTCAGTAATTCGGGATCCATATCCACCAGTTTTAATTTTTCATGTACATAGTCATCGAACTCTAACGGATCGAGGTCCTCTTTGCCCTGGGCTTCCTGGATAGTATTGTAAGCCTGTCTCAGAAATGTTGAATTTGATACACCCGGTACTTCCACGGGGTATTGAAAAGCCAGAAACAAACCCAAACGTGCGCGTTCTTCCGGATCCAGTTCAAGTATATTTTGTCCTTCAAACAGGACTTCACCTTCCGTTACTTCATAAGCAGGGTGACCGGCAATAACTTTAGCCAGGGTACTCTTTCCACTACCATTTGGACCCATGATGGCATGGATCTCACCCGCATTGACTGTTAAATTTATTCCTTTAAGAATTTCTGTGCCTTCTACATTGGCATGCAGATTTTTAATTTCTAACACTTCTCTATTAATTTATCGTTACTAATTACTATTATAAATATTATTATCCAACACTTCCTTCTAGCTTTAGACCCAATAACTTAACAGCCTCAACCGCAAACTCCATTGGAAGTTCTTTAAATACCTCCTTACAGAATCCATTGATAATCATGGAAACGGCATCCTCCTCACTCAGACCTCTTTGTTGCAAATAAAATATCTGGTCTTCACCAACGCGTGATGTGGTTGCCTCGTGTTCAACTTGCGCTGTATTATTTTTGGATTCGATATATGGGAAAGTATGAGCGCCGCATCGATCGCCTATTAACATTGAATCACATTGCGAATAGTTTCTTGCATTATTGGCTTTCGGACCAATTCTTACCAATCCGCGATAGCTATTGTTTGACTCACCGGCTGATATACCTTTAGAGATTATGGTACTTCTGGTATTTTTGCCCAAATGTAGCATTTTTGTACCCGTATCAGCCTGTTGCTTATTATTAGTCAGAGCTACCGAATAAAATTCACCGGTTGAATTATCACCTTTTAAAATCACACTTGGATATTTCCATGTGATAGCGGATCCTGTTTCAACCTGAGTCCAGGAAATCTTTGAATTGTTACCTTTTGCCAGACCGCGTTTGGTCACAAAATTATATACTCCGCCTTTTCCCTGTTCATCCCCGGAATACCAGTTTTGAACCGTGGAATACTTAATTTCTGCATTATCCATAGTAATCAATTCAACGACGGCGGCGTGTAACTGATTATTATCAAATTGAGGAGCCGTACACCCTTCCAGATAGCTTACATAGCTGTTTTCTTCAGCAATTATTAGAGTACGTTCAAATTGACCCGAATTTTGATTATTTATCCTGAAATAAGTGGATAATTCCATCGGACTGATTGTGTCCTTCGGTACATAACAGAACGACCCGTCGGAAAAGACTGCCGAATTAAGCGATGCGAAAAAATTATCGTTATAAGGTACAGCCATACCCAGATATTTCTCAACCAACTCCGGGTGCTTCTGAATAGCTTCTGAAATGGAACAGAAGATGACTCCGGCATCAGCCAGTTTCTCTTTGAAAGTTGTAGCTATGGAAACACTATCAAAAACAGCATCAACCGCTACACCCGATAACATCTTTTGTTCACTGAGCGGAATACCCAATTTTTCATACGTTTCCAACAGTTTGGGATCTACTTCATCCAAACTATCCTTCTTGGGTTGTGTCTTTGGACGTGAAAAATAAATGATGTCCTGGTAATCGATTGGGGGATACGAAAGTTTAGCCCAATGATGAGGTTCTTTCATCTTTTCCCACTGACGAAATGCCTTAAGACGAAAATTAAGCATAAATTCCGGCTCATTTTTTATTTCTGAAATAGCCCGGATTATGTCTTCATTCAATCCTTTGGGAAATTCATCGTATTCAATATCAGTTACAAACCCATATTTGTACGGTTGTTTTACAACTTTATCAATTGTTTGAGTATCGCTCATGGTATTTTATGTACCCTAACTTCTTTATTCGTTTATGCTAATTTTGGTGCACGACAATGCATTAACATTTCGCATCAGATAACCGTTCAACGTATTATTTGTTAGATATTTGACGGTTTCTCCTTTATATTGATTCTCACATTAAATGCCTTTCTCCTTAAGCAACAAATATAAGAATTAAATATGTTCTTATACACTTTTAACCATTTGGAAAATAACATTATTTTTACTCAATCTAAATAACGAATTAAAATTAATTTTACTATACAGAATTTTTATTAACTATATTTTTATCAGTTATATCTATATCCTATCCATGTTCATCTTAAAAGGTGCTTCTGAAATAAATTATTTTACCCTATCTTTTTGTATTCCAATTAATTTTTGCAGAAGTGTCATATTATGAAACTACACGTAAAACAGTCAATCGTACTTCTTTCATTAGCTATTTGGGTAACCGGTTTTACCTCCCCGGTTACAAACAAAGATTACAAGCAGGCCGTATCAAAGAATGAGATAACTCATCCCGCCTGGTCAAGAAATCAAACGGTATATGAATTAAATATCCGTCAGTTTACAAAAGCAGGTACCTTTAAAGCCATTGAGCCCCGTTTAAAACAATTAAAAGATATGGGTGTGGGGATTATCTGGCTGATGCCTATCAATCCTATTGGCAAGAAAAACCGGAAGGAACCATTAGGTAGTTATTATTCGGTTCAAAATTATTTAAAAGTGAATCCCAATTACGGCACGTTATCTGATTTTAAGCACCTTGTTGCATCTATCCATAAAATGGGGATGCATGTTATCATCGATTGGGTAGCTAATCACACTTCCTGGGATAATGTGCTTACTAAAACACATCCTGAGTGGTACAAACATGATAAAAAAGGTAATTTTGTCTCCCCCGTTAAAGATTGGACAGATGTCATTGCGCTTAATTATAAGAAAACCGGATTACGTCATTATATGATAAATGCCATGAAATATTGGGTTCAGATTACCAATATTGACGGATTCAGATGTGATGTGGCCGGTATGGTACCCATTGACTTTTGGGTTGAAGCACGTAAACAATTAGATCAGGTAAAACCTGTTTTTATGTTAGCCGAAGCCGAATCACCGAAAATGCATAAGGCCTTTGATATGACGTATAGCTGGAATTTATACCATTTGTTCAATGATATAGCCAAAGGTAAGAAAAAAGCTACAGCGATTGATTCCGTATTAGATAACGAACAGGCTGCCTACCCTTCTGATGCCTACCGGATGCGATTCACATCAAATCATGATGAAAATTCCTGGAATGGGACGGTATTCGAACGATTGGGCAAAGGAGCGAAAGCATTTGCGGTGCTTACGTTTACTGTTAAAGGGGTCCCGCTCGTTTATGACGGACAGGAAGCTGGAATGCATAAACGACTGAAATTCTTTCAAAAAGATCCAATTAATTGGAATAATAATAAGGGTCATTATCGAAAATTCTATTCACGTCTCATTCACTTGAAAAATTCAAATAAAGCCTTGTTAAGTGGTGATAAGGGAGGCAAAATGATCCCGCTAACCAATTCTAAGCCTCAATATGTATATTCTTTTGTTCGACATAAAGATGGGCAAAAAGTGTTTGTGATAACCAATTTGTCTGGTGATACTCAAAATATTACGTTACGATCAAAAGAGTTGTCCGGTACTTATTACGACCTGTTCAACGGTAAGAAAGCAACATTTTCAAACAACCAGCGGATGACCCTCAAACCCTGGGATTATAAAGTGTTTACGAATTCTTCGGATTATAGTACTTTATCGAACTGATTATGGCAGAAGAAAATAATACACTCCCGACAATAGAAATCGGGCCTGATTCCATTAAAGTTTCGCGTCTTGCCATGGGAATGATGGGCCTCACGGGTACGTGGGATCCCAATGAAGTAGGAAAAGATAATATTGACAGAGCCGTAGATGCGTTCAGCACATCTATTGAAGAAGGCATTACTTTTTTTGACCATGCAGATATTTATGGAAACGGTACCTGTGAAGAAGTTTTTAAACATTGTCTTAAAGAAGTTAAACCCGATCGTGATAAAATATTTATAGCCTCAAAATGCGGCATACGATTTACCGATGATGAGGGTCCGTACCGATATGACCTCTCTTTTCAGCATATAACGCAAAGTGTACAACAGTCCCTTGAAAGAATGGATCTAACGTACATTGATCTCTATCAGGTACACAGGCGTGATCCACTCACTCATCCTGCGGCAACCGCCGAAGCTTTGAATCAAATGGTAGAGCAGGGATTAATAAGATATATCGGGGTTAGTAATTATAAACCTTCACAGATAAAGGCATTACAAAAATATTTACGGCATCCCGTAATAACGGTTCAACCGGAATTTAGTCTTTTGCATTTGGATCCTATGAATGACGGCTTGTTGGATTATTGCGAGGAAACCAACACGGCCGTTTTGGCTTATAGTCCAATAGCAAAGGGATTATTAGCAGGTAAAGAGACTTCCGATGAATTGCTGTATCAACGGTACCGGCACTTTAGGCCGGTGATAAATGAAATTGCCGAATCCAAAGATACGTCTGCCGTTCAAGTGGCGCTGGCATGGTTAATGCACAATCCAGTGGGCGTTATACCTATTTACGGCAGCAATGACCCTGAGCACATAAAAGATGCCGTTAAGGCGTGTTCTTTAAGTCTTGACCGATCGGAATGGTACCGTTTGTGGACAGCAGCGCTTGGCAGGGAATTGATGTAAGTTTTTTTAAATAATAATAGCATGCAGATAACAAAAATCTTTCTGTCTTTTATCGATATATGGGCTCCACGCCAGTCTTTTCCGAAGTGAGATCCATCTAAATAACTTGCTCAAGTTAGAACAATCCGCCGGCATAAATTATACGGATGTAAAGCAAATTAGAAGCCTGACAGGTAAACGTTTACTACTAACGTTTTTCCCGCTCCCAAAGACGTTCCGGAGCTCTTTTTAACATAATTCCAAGCCCATCGGCGTCATTCGGGGCCCATCAACGTCATTCGGAGCCCTTTTTGACGTCATTCCGGGCACCGACCCGGAATCTTGCTATTAATGGCTTTGGGCGTTGTTTCATTTTTAATTGGAAGGAATGCTTTGGGGTTAAAAACCACTGTTTGTAAACTGTGCCAACGCCTTGGCTGGATCCTGAATCAAATTCAGGATGACGTCGTTTGGTTGGTTTGTGGTTGGTGGTTTGTGGTTGGTTGGTCGTCAAAAAATTAACACTTCGGTTCCATAATTTTCTGGTGAATAACCCGGGTTAATCTTCTTCATTATCAGCCAATATCGAACAGACAGCCGCTGTATTAACAACATCCTGCCATGAACAGCCACGTGATAAGTCATTCATGGGACGTGCCAGACCCTGGATAATGGGTCCTGTTGCAATAGCTCCGGCTAAGCGTTCCGTAATTTTATATGAGATATTACCGGCATCCAGATTTGGGAAAACAAACACATTGGCATGTCCGGCAACCGGAGAGCCGGGCGCCTTTTTTTGGGCAATAGCCGGTACAATAGCCGCGTCGAACTGTAACTCTCCATCGATTAGTAAGTCATTCTTACGTTGTTTTGCTAAATGTAAAGCATCCTGTACCAATTTAACATTATCATGTATAGCACTCCCTTTTGTTGAAAAAGAAAGCATAGCTACAGCAGGATCTTGGCCGGTCAATAAATGATGAGTCGAAGCAGAGTCAATAGCTATACCGGCAAGTTGTTTATAATCCGGGTAAGGTACTACGGCACAATCGCCGTAACTATACACGCGACCGTCCGGTAAAGACATGAGAAAAATACTTGAAACGACATCGGAATCTTTTTTTAATCCAATGACCTGAATAGCTGCTTTTAAAACTTCCCCGGTAGTATGTACGGCCCCTGAAACACACCCATCTACATTGTTTGCGGCTACCTTTGAAGCAGCGTAATAAAGAGGATGTTGAATCTGCAATTCAGCCTGTTCTCTTGATAGTCCTTTTTTCTTCCTTCTTTCATAAAAATGCTCAATGTAATCATCTATATCAGGATCATTCAAGGGGTCATGGAAGGTAATATTATCCGGCAAAACGATATGTTCTGTTGATGCTCTTCTTTGAACAGCTTCTTTTCGGCCAACAATAGCAACATTACATATTTTTTCTTCAGCGAGATAAGCACAAGCACGTAATATTCTCAGATCACCGGATTCGGGAAATATGATTGTTTTATGGGCATTAATAGCTTTATTACGTATTTCTGAAATAATATCCATATATCCTTGTCATTGTTAAAATGAATACCTTCTTACAATAATTTTCATCGATAAGATAATAAGATGTGGGCAAATATCGATGTCCATTAAACGGATTTTTACTGAAATACATGATATTAGGAAGACATAAATATTTTGCTATTTCATCAAATAATGGGTATCTACCCTTTTAAAATATGTTCCCGTCTCAGTAGCGGATGATAAATCTTAATTTTAAAATAAATTTTAGTATGCGTTATTTAACATCTACTTTAGCTGCACTGGCTTTTTTAGTAATCAGTGTAAGCACCTCCCATGCACAGGCAGCCATGAAACAAAAGCAGCCTGCCAAGATTAACCCGGATAGTATATCGAACCAGGAGCTTCAGACATTTGTTAAAACTTCGAATGATATTCAGGCTATTCAAATGGGTTCTGTAAAAGATATTCAAAAAGCCGTGAAAGATCAGGGTATGGATCTTCAACGTTTTCGCCAGATTATGATGAGTATGCGAAATCCAAAGAAGAGCGACGTTAAAATGACTCCCAAGGAAAAACAACAATTTTCCAAGATCCGTGCATCCATTATGCAAATCGAACAAAATGTTAATCAAAAGATGATGGCCAAAATAAAATCGGACGGCATGGAAGTAGCTCGATATAAGCAAATTTACACGACTCTCCAGCAATCAAAAGATTTGCAACAAAGACTGCAAAAATTGAATTCTAAAAAGTAAAAAGGAAGATAATCTTTTTACGACCCCGGCTGAAAACCGGGGTTTTTTTATATCCACAATAATACAATCGCAAGTAATGCCAGTCCCATACCTGCATATTGGCGTTTCGTGATATAATCCCTCCAATAAATCTTCCCTATCAAGGCGCCTCCTATCACGATCAGAACATTAACAAGCGAAAAAACGAATGACCCACTTGAATAATCCAATGCTTTAATAAGGAAAATTGATGAAAATAGATTGGGAATGCCTATCCATAACCCCATTAACAATTCTTTTTTGGTAATGAAAGCACCCCCCTTGCGTATCGATAATATCACCCCTGTTAAAAAGGCAAATATAAAGATACCGCTCATAAATAGAGATTTATCGATATAAAGGCTTCCTGAAACCTGGTATATTTTTAAAGCAGCATCTCCAATACCGGTGAAAAAAAATAATACCAACAAATAGATATGGTTATTGACTGTAATCTTACTAAGTGTCGGGCGGGAAAAAATCAATAAAAAAAGAGAAATTATAACAATGAAAATGCCTAAGGTTTTCCATCCGGTTAAAAGTTCTCCAAAAAATAAAATTGAAATGGAAACAGGAATAAGTAATGAAATTCTCATTGCTGCAATGCTGACTCCTACACCGTTAGTATTTATCGACCGGCTGTAAATGACAAAGTTAAAAATAAAGATAAACCCGGTTATAATTATCAAACCCGTTAACCATAGAGGGATATTATACAATGGAAATGGTCCGGATGAAGTACTCATGCCATAGGCAACAACAGAAGCAACAGCATAATTTACTGTCAGAACTCTAAATAATCGAAGATTATACTGTTCACAATATTTTAATAAATGCGCGATTAAAAGGGAACATCCGACACTGAGTAATACAAATAGGATTCCCATTCTGTCACTTATTATCAATGCTTGTTAAAAGAAGGTCAAGATTACCAAAGAAAACTGGATCTTGTGCCCTGTCTAATAAACTTCTTGATGTAAAAGTAACATTCCGTTGCAGATACCTTGATAGGGACAATAAACTTCTATTTCCTTCTTTCAATCCTTTACAAAAATAATAGGTAAAGATACTGTGCCTTTTATCGATGCTATTAACAGAGGACTTATAGATTCCGGCTTTTTGTCCGATATCGGACGAATACACAACAGCCATATTAGGATTCTGATCGACTATTTTTTGGGAAATATTAAAGATGGCCTTTTTAATGCTGTTTTCATTTTTATTCTGATCATCATAAAACGGTTTAGAGTTATTTTGAAGAATATCAGTATCAAAGATCAGGATTGATTTTCGGGTTTTAAGATTTGCGACGCTCTCCAATAAGTGTTGATACAAAGAAACGAACTTAACAGAGTCCTGCTTAAAATCAGAGTTCTTTTTCCCATTTGTCAGTTGAATGTTGTCTCCCACATAATAGAGTATTAAATCAGTACTATCAGGTGTTATCTCATTAGTAATTGTCGCCGGTATATTATTTAAACCCAGTACGTTTTTAAATTCCGTTTTATGATCAGATTTAAAAGTAAATATATTTTGTTTTGTATAGCCCATTGAATGCTCAATATACGTTTTCATAAGACGGGTATCACGATCATAGATTTCTTTATGATCATCATTCTTATCATCATTAAACGTATTATTTAAAAGCAGAGCTATTCCATACCGATTTTTAACAGAGTCATACGGTATTCCCCTTTCGACATCAATAGTACCGAAATTTGAATAGGGAGATACAACAATATCAGGTGGAGTAGCACTCGAAACCGTTCGCCAGACCAATTGGGCATCTGATGAATTCAAATATGATGGAGTTATTCCATATAAAACCTTGTACCAGGTCGAATCTACCTGGTTAACAAACTGTAATTGTGAATTATATTTGATATTAGTTATCACATTAGCTTCCGTATTAACGGGATTACTATGTAATAAAGCATTGGGACGTTCAATGACCGCATAACGTTTCATGAACTTCTCAAGAGGTACTTTAAACGAATAGTTTTTCTTATTGTATTCGACACTGACGTCCAAATCACCCGGATTTTTTGATTTAACATCTCCAATCTTAACAGTATTGGCTAAATCAATGTCAATATCACCATTTTTGAAGGCAACGCTCAGATTCTTTAATAGTGTATTGTCTTTATATTGTATTGATATATCCGCCTTTGTATCCGAATTAATTTTATGATGTACCGTGTCGATTCGGACTACCGAACCGGTCTTTTTAGAAAATTGTGTTTCTCCGGTCGCTTTAGCCTTACCCGCCGGTTTCATATTCAAAAAAGAAGCAAGTCCGAGTAATCCACCCCCAATATTCAGGATGTTCTTACTGCTTTTTGTTGTTGTAAGGGTTTTGGAATTTGCCGTATAAAACAGGAAAGCTGATCCGGTCAGACCTAATATTAAAAAACCGTATCGGGGCCTGTAACGTTGAATGTAACGTTTTACAACATAACGTTTGGGGTACCTGACCTTATTTATCTGCATCAGGTTTAACGTCAAAACAGGATTTGAAGGTGTAAGATCCGGATTAATGAATATGGTTTCTGTTTTACTCAAAACAGTACCATTAGAGGTATCAACAGCGGGTTGGTCCTGTACAACCCAGCGGGAACTCGTACAACCTGAAATAAGCAATAATGCTGCAATACTGATCAGATATACAAGGATTTTATTTCTGTACTGCATTACTGTTGATTCCTTTCAAATAGTATATTGATATATAACATTTTAACAAGCGTTATTATATCCACGGGGATTGCCTGGCCGCTGTTGCAATTTTAGCAGCGTCCAAAGCTATAACCATTTCTTCGTCAGTCGGGATCACGTAAACTTCTATCTTTGAATCACTATGACTTATTTTGCGTTCTCCCGTGGCGTTACGGTCATAATTTATAGCCGGATCAAGTTTAACACCAAGATGATCAAGGTCTTCACATATCTTTTCCCGAATAAGCGGTGCGTTCTCCCCTATTCCAGCTGTAAAAATAATGCTATCACAACCATTCATGGCTGCCATATACGAGCCAAGGTACATTTTGGCACGATAACTAAAAGCATCAATCGCCTGTTGACAACGTCTATCACCTTTTTCAGCTTCTTCGATGAGATCGCGCATATCCGCTGCATAACCACTCATTCCCAATAAGCCACTGTGACGGTTTAGCAATGCATGGGCATGACTCAGGGGCATTTCTTCTTTTTCTACAATATAAAATAAAATGGAGGGGTCGATATCACCACTTCTTGTACCCATTATTAAACCGGATAGTGGAGTAAATCCCATACTTGTATCAATTGATAATCCATCTTTAATGGCACATAACGAAGATCCGTTACCAAGATGACAGGTTATGACATTCGTACCTTCAGGATTAATATCTTTTATATTGTAATAACGACGGCTGACATAGTAATGAGATGTACCATGAAAACCATATTTACGAATTTTATAACGTCTATATAATCGGTTAGGTATAGCATATAGAAATGCTTTACTTGGTAATGAATGATGAAATGCCGTATCGAAAACAGCCACATGAGGTACATCAGGCAACGTTTTCTTAGCTGCATAGATCCCTTTTAGGTTTGGCGGATTATGGAGGGGGGCAAGATCTATGGCCTGCTCAATAGCACTAATTACGTCATCATCAATTAAAACTGAATCCTTAAAAGTTTCGCCACCGTGAACAACACGATGTCCTACAGCAGCTATATCAGATAAGGAATTAACAACATTATTTTCTTTGTCGCTGATAAAATCGAGGACTTCTTTAAGTGCTTTTGTGTGATCCTCGAGAGTCATGGTCTTTTTAATCGGTTTTTGACCTGTAACTTCATGTTTGATAATGGAAGTCACGGCACCGATACGTTCAACAAGACCTGAACAAATTATTTCTTCATCATCAGTTTCAATCAACTGATATTTTACAGATGAGCTTCCACAATTAATAACAAGAACAATCATAATATTTATTAAATAATTTTATAGATTAATAATAGCACTTAACCCAATTACATTCCTGTAATGGAACTGATTTTCATTTATATTGGGATTAGAAAGCCATAGCGGGATATCATATCTTAGAACAATATTTTTCATATTTCCGGTATTGTCGGGTATACTTATGGACAATGCAAAACCGGGACCGGCATCAGCATTCAACTTCCGGATAAAGGGCCCGTTTGAAAAATTCAATGCACTTCCGGTATCCCAAAATAAGTAAGATCTCAATTTAAAGAGATCGCCAAGTACCTTTATCTTTTTTAACGCATATCCAAGCGGGTTGGGATAATCCAGTTCTATATTGGCAGACGAATAATTCAGGTACCGATTTCCATGCCCAATGAATTCCTTAGAAATATCCTGTTTGGTATATCCCCTCAGTCCGGGACCTCCGGTTACCTGTACCCAGCCTTCGCGAAGCCAAACTGGAGGTATTGTACCCCTGGCACGGGTTACCCCATTATCCAGCCAATCAACCGGAGAAGCCAAGCTTCGGTTGAAGAGCATTTGTGATGGAACTTTTTGTGTTGATAAACCAGCGAATAACCGGCCTGCGACATCAAACCCGGCACCTATTTTGATTTTTTGATTATAGCTGCCCGTGAATTGCTCATAAAAATCACTTTGTACCGGGATACCTGTATTTAAACGTAATTTATAGAAATATTCCCCTAAGCTGTTTTCATTCTTACTTTCAAAAAGCAGCGTAAACTGACTTAACCAATCTTTATTCCATTGCGCAGGAAATAATCTATATTTATCGTTCATCATTTTCTGAGCATTCAGAGAAAAACGAATTTTATGATAATTCGACTCATCAAACCCAACCTGCCAGCGTTTATTGAATGCTATCGCATGATAATCATACCCGGTTCTGATACTGCTTATTAACTGAATATTTGCTTCAGAACCAAAATCAGACAACGATTTTATCGGTTCAATAAATGACAAATAATATGAGACAGGTAATTCAGGCAACTTTGAAGCAGCCCAAAAACCCAGCCTTAACCGGTGCGGACCATCATTAAAAGTTCCCGGGACTTCACCTTTTAAAATAAGACCGAGTCGCAATCCATCTACACTATTATACCATGCATCAGGTTTGGGTATCAGACGATAGCCTGAACCGTCGCCATTCATAGACTGGGCAAGAGTTGATCCAGGATATACTTGTAATAACAAATAAATAATTATTAAGAACTTGAATAGTATGGTAAAACGATATCTGCAATTCATTCTATAATCCAATTCGATAACACTTCGCCTTGAAGGACGATTTTATTAATTATTGTAATCAGGCGGATTTGTTCCGGCCATTGAATCAATTTTGAGGCTTCATCCATTGTTAGCCACTTATAATCATCATGCTCACTATTTAATAATACAGGCGTCTCAATATCCAATAAAGCTGCAAAGGCAGGAATATAAAGAATTTGATCACTTTTGTAGTCATAGAAATGATTAATAGATGGTACTGACCAATATTTTTGAGGTATTGCTCCTGTTTCTTCTCGCAACTCTCTTAAACCGGCCTGCCAACTTGTTTCACCGGCCTGCACTTTACCTCCTACCATACGCCATTGACCGGCATACAGTTTGTCGGTTGAACGATGCAGTAATAAATATTCAATGTTTCCTTCAAATACGTGGTAAGGATAAACATCAATAACTTTTAAATCAGGCATAATTAATTATTCATATTCAGCAGAAAAGGTAAAATGCAAAATTACAGAGACTCAGAACAAAAGTCATATAATAACTCTTAAATATGTGGGTAACAGTGACTAATTTTATGATTCATTAGAATTAGTATCACCCTAAATTTAAATTGAAATATTAAAAAATTACCATGCTATTAGAATGTAATTGTAAATCTGTTAAACTTAATTTTAATTATTGTATTCAAATGATTTCATTTCCCTGGTGAGAAATTAAGATATTTGGTTGTTTTATCCTGAATAACAGACATATTAATTAGAAGGGGTTTTACGTTTTAAATACTTATATACATAGGCGAAGGGATGGGTTTTAAATTCCCCGTTAAATATCATTTCAAGATGAAAGAAGATGCGAACTTTAAGTATCTGATTTTCAACTTGCTAAATGGTTTTATTCACTCTTATATTAATTAAATATTTTTTTACTACTAAAAAATCTTCTATTGTGTAACATAATAAATGAAAAATTACGTTGATTTTATACAAAATATCATTGCGAGTAATTTTGAACCCAAAAACAAATTATAGTTAAGTTGTGAAAGTAAATTATCTAAGTGAAGAAGGCTTTAGAAAATTAGAGAAGGAATTAAAAGAGCTCAAGGGAAAAGGTAGAAAGGATATCGCAAATCAAATTGCTGAAGCGAGAGCCAAGGGTGATTTAAGTGAAAATGCGGAATATGATGCAGCTAAGGAGGCGCAGGGTCATCTTGAAAAAAGAATAGCTGAACTTGAAAATACTTTGGCGCAATCCCGAATATTGGATGGAAGGAACATTGATACGTCAAAAGTCTATATTCTTTCTACCGTTACTATTTTGAACAAGAAAGTTAATAAAGAAATGAAGTACACCATTGTCTCACCTCAGGAAGCTGATTTCAAGGAGAAAAAGATTTCCGTTGATTCACCAATAGGTAAAGCCTTGATGGGTAATGAAGTTGGTGATATTGTTGAAGTGGATGTACCTGCAGGGAAACTGGAATTGGAAATAATAAATATTGAGAGATAATTAAAAATGAATATCGCTGTTGTTGGTACAGGTTATGTAGGGTTGGTTACCGGGACTTGTTTCGCTGATTCAGGTAATCGTGTGATATGTGTGGATAATGACCAAAATAAGTTGAAAGCATTAAATAAAGGTAAAATTCCTATTTATGAGCCGGGTTTGGAATCCCTGTTCGAAAGATCCACAAAAGAAAAGCGATTAACTTTTACGGATAATCTCAGGGATGCTGTAGAACATGCGGAAATTATTTTTCTTTGTTTGCCAACCCCTCCGGGAGCCGATGGTCAGGCTGATTTACAATATGTTTTGCAGGTCGCAGAAGATATTGGCGGTATAATTAAAGATTATAAAATCATTGTCAATAAAAGTACCGTGCCTGTAGGTACGGCCGACAAAGTTCGCGAAAAAATTGCAAATCTTACCGATGTTGAATTTGATGTGGTATCAAACCCTGAGTTTTTGCGTGAGGGAGCGGCCGTTGATGATTTTTTACGTCCTGAACGTGTCGTTATTGGTACATCGAGTCAAAAAGCAGCCGAGCAGATGCAACTGCTCTATGAGCCTTTTGTCAGGAGCGGCAATCCTATTATTGTAATGGATGAACGCAGTTCCGAATTAACTAAATATGCCGCTAACTCTTTACTGGCAACAAAAATCACATTTATGAATGAAGTGGCTAACCTGTGTGAACGCGTAGGTGCCAATGTTGATAATGTACGCCGTGGTTTAGGCACTGATTCCCGTATAGGTAAAAGATTCCTGTTCGCAGGTATCGGTTACGGTGGCAGTTGTTTCCCCAAGGATGTTCAGGCTCTCGATTACACCTCTGACGATTTGGGATATCAATTCAGTATTCTAAAATCCGTCATGGATGTCAATAACAAGCAAAAAACATCCATTGTTCGAAAACTGGAAGAATATTATGGCGGTGAATTGAAAAACAAGACGATCGGAATGTGGGGACTTGCTTTCAAACCGGAGACCGATGATGTTCGTGAGGCACCATCCCTTTACATAGCAGACGAACTTATAAAAATCGGCGCTAATTTACGTGCTTATGATCCGGAAGCTACAAAGAATTTTAAGCAGACATTAGGTAAGCAAAAAAGCTCAAAGATAGATTTTGTTAATAGTCCCATGGATGCAATTGACGGAGTTGACGCCCTGATAATTTGTACAGAGTGGAATGAGTTTCGCAGACCTGATTTTACATGGTTTCATGAAAAAATGAAAAAACCGGTCATCTTTGACGGGCGAAATCTGTATGATCTCGAACGTGCCAAAGAAGCAAAATTAACATATTACAGTGTAGGAAGACCTGCAGTAAATGGGAAAAAGTAAAAAAAGAGTCTTAATAACAGGTGGAGCCGGTTTTTTAGGTTCTCATCTTTGTGAGCGATATTTACATGAAGGATATGAGGTTATTTGTATGGATAACCTCTCTACCGGTCAGGTTGAAAATGTTCAGCATTTGATAGGTAATGATGACTTCCTGTTCATTAAACATGACGTCACAAATTATATTCATGTAAATGGAGATCTGGATCTCATACTTCATTTTGCATCCCCTGCATCTCCTATTGACTACCTGGAAATGCCTATTCAAACACTTAAGGTTGGTTCATTAGGTACTCATAAAGCATTAGGATTAGCCAAGGCAAAAAACGCCCGCTTTCTCCTGGCGTCAACAAGCGAAGTTTACGGTGATCCCACCGTGCATCCTCAAAAAGAAGAATATTGGGGAAATGTCAATCCCATTGGTTATCGCGGGGTTTATGACGAAGCTAAACGTTTTGCCGAGGCAATTGTAATGGCATATCACCGGTATCATAATGTTGATACCCGCATTGTTCGTATTTTTAATACATATGGCGACCGTATGCGAATTGAGGATGGCCGTGCCCTTCCCACATTTATGACACAGGCTTTACAAAACGAAGACATCACTGTTTATGGTGACGGTTCCCAAACCAGATCGTTTTGTTATGTTGATGACCTTGTTGAAGGTATCTATCGGCTGTCACAATCGGATTATATATACCCGGTCAATATCGGTAACCCGGAGGAAATATCAATTATTGATTTTGCCCGTGAAATTATAAAACTGACCGATAGTAAAAGTAAAATCGTATTTAAAGAATTACCGGAAGACGATCCGCATATACGCCAGCCTGATACTACCAAAGCACAAAATATCCTGAAGTGGAGTGCTCAAATAAGCCGCGAAGAAGGACTTAAAAAAACACTAACATATTTTAAAAGGAAAGTAACACTTCAGGATTGATTAGCATCTATATCCGGTTTTAACGCCCTTTATTAAGGGCGTTTTTATTTATAAAAACAATCCATACTGGAACTGAATACTTAATGGCAGATATTAGGAAACTTTCAACAAAAGAAATTTACGAAATTAATCAAAAACGGGTGGTTCCTGATCATCTGAACAGGACAAAGATCATACTCCATAATATTCGCAGTATGTACAATGTTGGATCCGTTTTTAGATCTGCTGATGCATTCGGCATTGGGGAATTGATCCTTACGGGTTATACCCCATGTCCTCCCCGTCCCGAGATATCCAAAACAGCATTAGGTGCCGAAGAGCATGTGTACTGGTCTCAGTATGACCACTTTGAATCCGCCAGGGAAATTTTAAAAGCTAAAAACTATACATTCATTGGAATTGAACAAACTAATCAAAGCCGCTCTCTTATTGATTATGTTATCGATTATTCTCAACCAGTTGCCATCATTATGGGTAATGAAGTTACCGGTATAGATCAAGACATCATGCCTTTAATAGATGAATTCATTGATATACCGCAATACGGGGAAAAACATTCTTTAAATGTGTCGGTTACCGCCGGAATTGTTATGTTTAGTCTGCTTGAGAAAAATTTAAGTATGAAATAAATATACTGCGAATCTATTGTTGTTACTTTTTATTTTGGGAAGATTGTATTGTATTTTTGGAGCCAAATAATGAAACACAGTTAAAATTATTATCTTTTAAAAAATGTCAAAAAGAACATTAGTTACTTCAGCACTACCATACGCCAACGGTCCCATCCATCTTGGACATTTGGCAGGCGCCTATCTCCCGGCAGATTTTTTTGTACGTTACCGTCGTTTAAGAGGTGATGATATAATCTTTATCTGCGGTTCGGATGAACATGGTGTTCCGATAACGATAGCCGCTGAAAAAGAGGGTGTGTCCCCACAGGATATTGTCGACCGGTTTCATTCTATCAATAAAAAGGTATTTAATGATTTTGGCATTTCATTTGATTATTACGGACGAACGAGCTCCCCAGTACATCATAAAACATCGCAGGATTTCTTTCTGAATCTTTATGAAAAAGGCATTTTTAAGAAGAAAACGGAAAAACAGCTCTACGATGAAAAAGCCGACATGTTTCTTCCCGATCGTTATGTAAAAGGTATTTGTCCGGTTTGTTCTTATGAAGAAGCATACGGCGATCAATGTGAGAAATGCGGCTCTTCCCTGTCCCCGACAGAATTAATCGATCCGATAAGTGCCATTACAGGTGAGAAACCAATATTGAAAGAAACGGAGCACTGGTATTTACCCCTGGGAGATTTCCAGGATACCCTGGAGAAATGGATTGATACACGTGAGAACTGGAAACCCAATGTGGTAGGTCAGTGTAAAAGCTGGTTGGATAACGGCCTATCTGACAGAGCCGTAACAAGAGATCTTAAATGGGGCGTACCCGTACCGTTGAAAGAAGCGAAAGGGAAAGTGCTTTATGTATGGTTTGATGCGCCTATCGGTTATATCTCGGCCACTAAAGAATGGGCTGCTGAAAAAGGTAATCCCGATCTCTGGAAAACTTATTGGACGGATAAGGAAACAGAATTAATACATTTTATAGGTAAAGATAACATTGTCTTTCACTGCATCATGTTTCCTGCCATGTTAATGGCTCATGGTGATTTTGTAACACCAACCAACGTACCTGCCAATGAATTTTTGAATCTAGAAGGCAAAAAACTCTCTACGTCACGGGGCTGGGCTGTTTGGCTGCACGAATACCTCGAGGATTTCGAACCGGATTTGATGCGATATGTTCTTGGAACCACCCTGCCAGAAACCAAAGACTCTGATTTCTCATGGAAAGATTTCCAGGCACGGGTAAATAACGAGTTGGCCGATATACTTGGTAATTTCGTATATCGCACTTTCTCATTCATCTCGCGCTTTTTTGACTCCAGGATCCCTGAGTTAAATGATCCATCTGACGAAGATCAGGCTGTTCTGGATCAAATATCTGAATTTAAAGACAAAATCTCTGATCTTTATGAACGATTCCGGTTCCGTGAAGCTATAGCCGAAACGATGAATCTTGCACGGCTGGGCAATAAATATTTTACCGAGCAGGAACCCTGGCATTCCCGGAAAAATGATATGCGGAAATGTGGTAATACACTCCATGTTTGTGCACAGGTTGCAACAGCATTATCCGTATTGTTTGATCCGATTATTCCCAATAAAACAAGTAAATTGAGGGAGTATCTGAATCTTGAGGAGATACCGGAATGGAATGAATTGAATGGCGATCTGCTTAAAGCCGGTCATGACATCCAAAGTGGTGACATTCTCTTCGTAAAATTGGAGGATGAGGTCATAGATCAACAGCTTGAAAAATTAAAAAATCGTGTTGCCGAAAACACGGGTGATGAATCGGATATTCCAGAACCTAAATCAAACATTGATTATGAGCTTTTCAGCCAAATGGATCTGCGAGTCGGTGAAGTCCTGGAAGCTGAAAAAATCAAAAAATCAAACAAACTCCTTAAACTGCTTGTAGATGTAGGTTTCGAAAAGAGGACAATTGTTTCAGGCATTTCCAAATACTTTAAACCTGATGAACTATTGGGTAGAAAAGTATGTGTTATTGTTAACCTGGAGCCTCGTAAATTAATGGGTATAGAAAGCAAAGGCATGATTTTAATGGCTGAAGAAGCTGATGGAACTTTGTTTATGCTATCTTCAGATGCTAAAAACGGAAGTCCAATATCATAAACCATTCATCAATCATTTTATATGCAAAGAACCGTAGCCACGATGGCTGCCAAACCTAAATACCAGAAGCTTGGGTGTACCGCTTCATCTGATGAGGCTGTATTTCGCTTTTTTTGCCCCAGAGCTCGTCGTGTTACACTGGAGATTTTCGAAAAATACGAAGATCCCGTGGGTGACGTATATGTCATGAAAAAAAACGATGATGGTATTTGGTCGGTAACTTTAAAAGGCAATTATTTTGGCAAACTATACGGTTATCACATCTTGCCTCCTCTTGAAGATGATAATACTTTTATGGTTACGGATGAATTAATCGCCGATCCGTATTCCAGGCATGTTGTCACAAAAAATCATTTTAAGCAGTTTGCCAAAACATATATTGTAAAGCCCTCACAATTTGATTGGGGTAATGATACGTTTGTCGCTCCTGCCGATCCCAGGGACCTCATCATTTATGAAGCACATTTAAAAGACTTAACGGCTCATTCGAATAACGAGGCAAAATCACCTGGTACTTACAAAGGATTTATAGAAGAAAAACAATCCGGCGGACTTCAACATATTAAAAATCTTGGCGTTAATGCTGTAGAATTTCTTCCATTACAAAAATTTGCGGCATTTGAACCTCCTTACCTGACCGCTACCGGTGAACACCTGCTTAACACATGGAATTATTACGGGCGTAATCATTGGGGATACATGACATCCTATTTTTTTGCCCCGGAAACGATCTATGCGAGTGATAGTACGACAAAACGAAACCAAATTGTAGGTAAAGAAACAACGGCCTGTAATGAACTTAAACAGGTTGTCAAATCATTACATTCAGCAGGTATTTCAGTCATCATGGATGTGGTCTATAACCATGTGGCCAATTATGATATAAATCCATTGAAATATGCTGATAAAAAATACTATTTCCGATTAGATGAAGAGGGAAATTTTATTTCTGACAGCGGATGCGGCAACGATTTGAAGACCGAGTCACCCCTTGCACGTCAGCTAATTATCGATTCAATCTGTTACTGGATGACAGAATACCATATCGATGGATTCAGATTTGATTTAGCCCTTTTACTGGATTGGGAAACGATGGAAGCCGTCCGTGATGCGGCCCGGAAAATCAATCCAAATGTTATTTTGATTGCAGAACCCTGGCATCTTAACGGATATGACCCGGCCGGTTTTTCTCAGCGGGATATTGCTGCCTGGAACGATAAATTCAGAAATGGTATCAAAGGTTCTAACCCCCATTCGTCAACCGGGTTTATTTTTGGAAACTGGCATCCCGGAGTCAGCCGTGAAGATCTGGAAAATTATATTAAAGGCACACTGCTCCATGGAAATGAAAATGACGCCAAAACCAACGGTTCTTTTTGGAAATCGAACCACTCGGTTAATTATCTTGAAAGTCATGATAATCTGACGCTGGGTGATTTCATACGTATTGCTCAAAAACCCGAGCGTGAGGATAAAAAATTCAGCTCAAAGGAAGAAGCTACAACATTGGATGACGAAGCATTGCATTATGCAAAGCTGGCTGCTTTATTTCTCTTTGCTACCCAGGGTATTACGATGATTCATGAAGGACAGGAATGGGCGAGGTCTAAAATCATTGCCGTATCTCCTATTAATGATCCGAGAACGGGTAGTATCGATCATAATTCATACGATAAGGATAATGCAACCAACTATCTCGATTTCGGGGAAATTAAATGGAATCAGAGTTTATTTGATTATTATAAAGGCTTGATTGCGCTCCGACATACATCACCTGCTTTAAGAAGATCGGATCAGAACAATATTTCTTTTTATGATACTGATGATCCCTTGTATCTTACATATCACATTAATGGTGCAAGCGCCTCAGATCAATATGATTATATTATATCATTAAATGGTAATAAGTTTCAGGAGCATTCATTACATTTACCTGAAGGTTATTGGGAGCTTACCGTCTCAAGTGAAACGGCCTCCCATAAAAGCCTGACAAAACTCAGTGGAGAGGTGATAATTCCACCAACATCAGGAGTTATACTAAGAAAGTTGCGTAATTGACAGGAAAACCAATATTTTAAGCACATTTAATATGTATGGTCACTTTAACAACTAATTTAAGGGGGAAATTTGGCTGAAGTAGATGCAACCAGTAGAGGTAGCTGGAATACAAAATTAGGATTTGTACTGGCGGCTGCCGGATCGGCTGTTGGTTTGGGAAATATTTGGAAGTTTCCCAATGTGGTAGCCGATAACGGTGGAGCAGCTTTTATTTTAATCTATATTATCTGTTGCTTCCTCATAGGGTTTCCGGTTATGATCGCAGAATTAACTATAGGCAGACGAACAAGAAAAAATCCTGTTGGCGCATTTAAAGCCTTATCCCGTAATAAATTATTTGCATTGATCGGTGCATGGGGTATCATTTGTGGCGTTATGATCCTCGCTTTTTACAATGTCGTGGCTGGATGGACGCTAAGTTTTATACTTGAAGAAATAACATATTCACTGGGATTCACACACGCAGCAGCTTTTTTTGCCAATCTGAAGCATGGTCCTGAAAATGCTCTTTTTTCTATCCTGTTTATGGGAGCGACCGTGAGTATTATTATGGGAGGTATCAGCAACGGTATCGAAAAAGCTACAAAGACCATGATGCCTATTTTGCTTGGTATTCTTATTGTTATGATAGGCTACGTATTTACGCAGAATGGCAGTACCGAAGGGCTACAACATTATTTGATTCCTGATTTTTCAAAAATAAATGCCAAATTGGTATTTGCTGCCATGGGACAAGCCTTCTTCTCCCTTTCTCTTGGTATGGGTGCTATGATTACGTATGGATCATATCTGAATAAAAAACAAAACATACCAGAGGCCGCTTCCTACGTAGTATTATTTGATTTTGCAGTGGCATTTCTGGCTGGTTTATTAATTATCCCTGCCTTATTTGTAGCTCAGGCACACGGTATACAGATTTATCAGAAGGGGTCATTAGTATCAAGTGTCGGACTTGTTTTCCAGGTGCTTCCCACGCTTTTCCATTCTATGAGCCATTGGGTAAGCCTGATTTTCGGGACAACCTTTTTCATCCTCTTAAGTATGGCCGCGTTGACATCCACTATTTCTCTTTTGGAAGTACCCGTATCATATGCTATAGACGAACATGGAATACCACGAAAAAAAGCGGCTTTATTAATTGCGGGCGGAATTCTTGTTATATCAATTTTTATTTCTTTTGATATCTCATGGATCGATATATTAGCCAGTGTTTTTAATAATGTAGGGTTACCACTTGGTGGTTTACTCATATGTTTATTTCTTGGTTATTTCTGGAAAACAGAAAATGCCCTGCTTGAAATGAAAGAAGGATATGAAAATGTTGAAAATAGTTTTTTTGGTAAACTATGGCCAATATTCGTAAAATATATTTGCCCTATATTGATAGGAATTGTATTCTTTCAGGCTTTAGAACAACTATTTTAAATTAATTAATGATAATGTTGAATAACTCAATAATTTGTTATTCAACTTGTTATCAAAAACCTCTTATGGTATCTTCAAGCAATTAAAAAATTTGTTATTGTATGCCAAAAATTACAACAGCTGATATTAAAAATGGTACGACTATCCTTATAGATGGTAATATCTATAATATTATTGAGTTCTTACATGTAAAACCGGGTAAGGGTGGTGCCTTTGTACGTACCAAACTTAAAGGAGTTGTGACAGGGAAAGTGCTTGATAAAACTTTCCGGTCCGGTGAAACTCTGGAGACCGTTCGTGTTGAACGTCACCCCTATCAATATCTTTATAGAGATGATGACATGTTTCATTTCATGCATCAGGAAACTTATGAGCAATTAATGATTCCGGCCGAAAAAATTAACGGGGCGGAATTTATGAAAGAAGGCAGCATTATTACGGTTGTTATCAATACTGATGACAATAATAACGTTCTCTTCACTGAAATACCCGATCATGTTGAATTGGAAATAACTAAAACAGATCCAGGAATCAGAGGTGATACAGCTCAGGGTGGCAGCAAACCCGCTACTCTCGAAACAGGTGGTGTTATCAATGTGCCACTATTTTTAAATGAAGGCGATGTTGTTAAAGTCGATACACGAACATCTTCATATATAGAGCGAGTTAAAACTTCATAATAACAATTATTTATAATGGACTTAAAGCTTATAAAAAATCTTCTGAAAATGATCTCTGAAAGTGAGGTCAATGAGGTAGCTATAGAGGAAGGTGAATTTAAAATTAAAATTAAGAAAAAGGCTGAAGAGGCCACGCCTCCTTATTATCCGCCACCCACACTACAAGTACCCAATTACACGGAAGCCGCACCCAATAATCAGACTTCGCAAACGGCTAATCCGCAAACTGAGTCTCAGGCATCAGAAGAAGAAACTACGGATAACACGATCACAATTAAGTCTCCAATAGTAGGTACTTTTTACCGGTCTCCATCTCCCGATGCTGATCCATTTATAAGTGTTGGAGACACCGTTTCGAAAGGCGATACATTATGTATTGTTGAAGCTATGAAAATTATGAATGAAATCGATTCTGATTACTCGGGTAAAATTGTAAAAATACTTGTGGAAGATTCCCAACCCATAGAATTCGATCAGCCACTTTTCATTATAGAGCCTTCTTGAAATCTCTATGTTTAAAAAAATATTAATTGCAAACCGGGGAGAAATTGCTCTCCGAATTATCAGAACCTGTAAAGAAATGGGGATCAATACGGTTGCGGTATATTCATCTGCCGACCGTGACAGCTTGCATGTAAAATTTGCTGATGAAGCGGTATGTATAGGCCCGCCACCCAGCAAAGACAGTTATCTGAAAATTCCGCGCCTGTTAGCTGCTGCTGAAATCACAAATGCCGAAGCTGTCCATCCCGGATATGGTTTTCTTTCCGAAAATGCTGAATTTTCCCGGATCTGTGAAGAACATGATCTGAAATTTATTGGTCCTTCACCCCATATGATTGATACAATGGGAAATAAATCGAAGGCCAAGGAAAATATGATAAAGAACGGTGTACCTGTCGTTCCCGGGAGTGAAGGTATTCTTAAAAGTGTTGAAGAAGCAGAAACGCTCGCTGAAGGTATTGGCTACCCCGTCATTCTTAAAGCTTCTGCCGGTGGCGGTGGACGTGGAATGCGGGTAGTGAATGAAAAATCAGAAATTAGAAGGGCTTTTGATGCAGCCAGCACCGAGGCAGAAACAGGTTTTGGTAATCCGGACTTATATATGGAAAAATATATCCTGGATCCCCATCACGTCGAAATTCAGATATTGGGTGATCAGCACGGATATATTACTCATTTAGGTGAACGTGATTGTTCCCTGCAACGGCGACACCAAAAAATACTGGAAGAATCACCTTCTCCACTTATGACACCAAAACTTCGTAAGAAAATGGGGGAGGCAGCTATAGCTGCGGCAAAAACCGTTGATTATGAAGGAGCTGGTACCGTTGAGTTTTTGGTTGATAAAGACCTGAACTTCTACTTTATGGAGATGAATACACGTATACAGGTGGAACATCCGGTAACCGAAGAAGTGACAAATTACGATCTTATCAAGAATCAGATCGAAGTTGCTGCCGGTATACCACTCGAACAAAAACCTCTCAAGATGAGAGGCCACTCTATTGAATGCCGGATTAATGCCGAAGACCCGGAACACAATTTTCGTCCATCAGCCGGAACAATAAACGTATTTCATCCACCAGGTGGACACAGTGTACGAGTTGATACACATGTATACAGCGGATATAGAGTCCCCCCCTATTATGATTCGATGATAGCCAAGTTAATTGTAAGCGCACCAACCCGTACAGAAGCTATCGCCCGCATGAAAAGGGCTCTGAATGAGTTTGTTATTGAAGGAATAAAGACAAATATTCCTTATCATTTACAATTGATGAGCGATCCCAATTTTATTGAGGGAAATTTCAATACGCATTATTTGGAAACATTTAATTTTAATCCGGAATTAGCATAATTAGAGAAAACTATGAGTTATCCAGAGGAGCTTAAATATACAGGCGAGCACGAATGGGTTCGCGATAATGGAGACGGTACAGCAACCGTAGGTATAACTGAATTTGCACAGGGTGAATTAGGTGATATCGTTTTTGTAGAGTTGAATGAAGCAGACGAGGAGCTTAATCAGAATGATACCTTCGGTACTGTTGAGGCGGTTAAAACAGTTTCTGATTTATATGCACCCATAGATGGTAAAATTCTTGAAGTCAATGAAGCTTTAGAAGAAGAACCGGAATTAGTTAATGAAGATCCCTATGGGGATGGATGGATGATCAAAATGTCAATTTCCGACACTTCGCAACTTGAAGCATTGATGAATTCGGAAGCATATCAGAAAATAATTGCTTGAAAATAATTTAAATGATAAAGCCGCTAATTACACTTCTAATTAGCGGCTTTATTATATTATGTCACTTTATATCTTTTTTTGAGAACTACCCTTTTTAAAATATTATCAGGCCAATAAAACATGCATGTTCAACACGACGAATGGATTCTAATTCTCGATTATGGATCACAATATACACAGTTAATTGCACGCCGATTGCGTGAATTGAATGTTTATTGTGAGATACACCCTTTCAATCATAATCTGAATGAATTTCAAACAAACCTGCCGAATGGAGTAATTCTCTCAGGTGGGCCGAGTAGTGTTGATGATCCTGATGCACCTACCTTGAACAAGGTTATCTATGAATGGAATATTCCCATCCTCGGTATTTGCTACGGACTGCACCTTTTATCATATAAAGAAGAACCGGAAAGTGTCGTTTCTGCCACTCGCCGGGAGTTTGGAAGGGCCTCTTTAATCATCGATAATAATGCTGACCTCTTTTATGACATGCCGGCGTCTTCAACGGTTTGGATGAGTCATGGTGATCACATTGGAAATCTTCCGGATGTTTTTGAGATCATCGGCCATACCGATAATGCACCGATTGCAGCTGTAAAACACAAATTTAAGCGTATTTACGGTGTACAGTTCCACCCCGAAGTCATGCATACCCAATTTGGCAAACTAATCATTGAAAATTTTGCTAAAAGAATATGCAAACTTACCGGTAACTGGACAGCTAAATCGTTTATTGATAAAAATCTTGACGAAATAAAGAAGCAGGTTGGTGATGATAAGGTTATATGCGGCCTTTCCGGTGGTGTCGATTCAACTGTTACTGCTACACTGATACACCGGGCCATCGGTGATAAGTTGCAATGTGTTTTTGTGAATAATGGGTTATTGCGAAAAAACGAATACCAAAAAGTACTTGACCTGTATTCCACAGATTTACAACTTCCCGTTAAAGGCATTGATGCTTCCCGACTTTTTTTAGATCGCTTAAAAGATGTATTTGATCCCGAAGAAAAGCGAAAAATCATAGGAAACACCTTCATCGATGTGTTCGATAATTTTGTATCGCATTACGATGGCTATAAATATTTAGCACAGGGAACATTGTATCCCGATGTCATTGAAAGTGTATCTTTTAAAGGACCCTCGGCTACCATTAAATCGCATCATAATGTTGGCGGGTTGCCCGAAAAAATGAATATGAAATTAATTGAACCTATGAGAGAACTTTTTAAAGATGAAGTTCGCAGAGTAGGTTACGAACTTGGAATACCTGCACATTTCATCAAGCGTCACCCCTTCCCGGGGCCCGGGCTCGGAATCCGTGTCATCTCGGATATTACCGATGAGAAATTAGAAATTCTTCGAGAAGCTGACGATATATTTATAAGTGAATTACGGAATTATAATTTATATGATGAAGTATGGCAGGCATTTGCTGTCCTGCTGCCCGTACAGAGTGTCGGCGTCATGGGTGATTATCGTACCTATGAATTTACAGCCGGTTTACGTGCGGTTACAAGCGTTGATGGTATGACGGCCGACTGGGCTCATTTGCCCCATGAGTTTTTAGCCAAAGTATCCAATAGAATCATTAATGAGGTTCGAGGTATTAACCGTGTAGTTTATGATATTAGTTCAAAACCACCTTCAACAATTGAATGGGAATAAAAAGTAACTTTATTACCATTTCGAATAACAATAATACTATTTAATCCCGTTATAGAAATTAAATCTTTTCAAACTAACAGGAGCTTCCATGAGCTGTAACGATACATCCAATATAATCATCAACAGGCTCTACCGAATATTATTTTCAACAACAAAACATTCTATATTGAATAAACGATTATTTACAGCTATCCTGACTATATTAGTTATTGTTCCTTATACTTTAAAAGCCCAGGAAATTACCCCTATACCACAGAATCAGGGACAGGATTTTCAACAAGCCCTTAATCTTTATAAGCAGAACGAATATCAGAAAGCAGCCCAACTATTTTCTAAAATAAATACTGATGAAGCGTTATTATTTACCGGGAAAAGTTATTACGGTTCGGGTAATTTCTTGTTAGCCAAATCTTATTTAACCAAATCGCTTGCGTCACAAAACATACAGATACATAATGACGCTGTCTATACTCTTGCACTTTGTGATTTTCAGTTACATAACTTTGCTGAATCGCTTGACCGGCTTTATACCATAATGAATCAGGTGAAAGCTTATGATATTCAGGGAAATGCAAGGCAGTTTTACAATCAAATACTTGATTATTTAACATTACAGCAAAGAAAAGATGTTTTCAGTGAGTCGAATATACCACAAGTGCAGATGGACGTTGTAACATCGGTATTCAACAAAGTAGATAAAGTAACCGCCTCTTCCCTTCTTCAATCTCTGAAAATGCGTTTCACCAATACACCTGATTCATCAATTGTACAACAACTGGAGAATAAGGCAACATTATTTAATAACTATGCCACTTATCAGCCTGATGAGATTCATTTAAAAGCCCCTGACGGGATATCCTATAGCTTAGGCGTCGCTTTACCTAAATTTGAAAAGGATATGCCAGAATATAAAGTCAGCCAGGCCATTTATAATGGCATACAATTAGCTGTTGAACAATTTAATGCCGAAAACACTAATAGGAAGGTGTTTATTCATTATCATAACACCTTAAAAAGTGATAGTCTTACAAGAGATATCATGACTGATTTTGCCTGGAATGACCATGCGGATATGATTATTGGTCCATTATATTCAGAGATGGCTGCAACAATGGCACCTATGGCCGAGCAATACCAGATTCCTTTATTAGCTCCACTCGCCAATTCCGATTCTCTGAATTTTGATAATCCCTATGTATTTCAGGCAAATCCGACATATACTGTACGTGGTAAGAAAATGGCTGATTTTGCCGTCAATAGGTTACATCTTGATACACTTGGTGTTATCGTTGATAAAAATTCCTTTGGTATGCATGAGGCATTTGCTTTTCGCGATGAGGCTGAACGGCTGGGAGCAAAAGTCCGGTATTTTTTCAGTGCTGATTTTGAAAAACAGGGCTTTAATGTATCACAATACACTAAATATTTTACCTCTGATACGACTATGATCGACAGTCTGCATATCAAACCTGTCGATGCTGTTTATCTTCCAATGACAGGCAGTACGGCTAAAACTCTCATCAAGCTTATCTTTACTGATTTTGAAGCTAATAAGAGTAATGTGACAATACTTGGTTCACAGGAATGGGCTGATTCCGGACTGGAGCCAGAAAGTATCAAGAATTTTAATATTTTTTATTCCGGTATCAATATGCCTGATCAGGGTCTGACAGAAGTACAGGATTTTGAAGCACAGTATAATAACCGTTTCGGGATATCGGCGAACCGATTCGCCATCATTGGATATAATTGTGCAAAATATTTGCTTGACACCTTGAAAAAGGTACAAAATCCGGCATTACTTAAAGAGGCACTCAAAGGAAATAACACCTTTAAAGGTATAAGCAGCCACTTCGTTTTTGACGGTACACACATCAACCAGGCTGTTGAGTTTTATCATCTGACACCTAAGGGACACGTGAATGTTGGTGTTGCGAACTGATAAATTGCTAAACGCGGACATCGCAGGTTTTTATCAGACGACGGACGATTGACGACTGACTGACTACCACTTTTCTGTTCTTCCGAAGCTTGTCGAGGAATCTATCAACGCCCGGGAACCGTATGCCATTTCTAAACCAGTGAAGGCCTTTAGCCTTAATAGATCCCTCCGCATTGGCCGGGATGACAGTTTGGGTGCAGTAAATAGGATTGGAGCCGGGAATTCAGAATTGGGTTTATTGGGATGAACGGATTATAGGATTACCAGCCTAATCCAATCATCTTTTAATCTGAAAAACCCCAACTCAGACAGGAAGAAAGTGATGACCTGCCTGTCGACGAACCATCTGCAACAAACTACAAACAAAAATTTCAAATATTATCGAAAGTTTTAACCTTGTGAACGGTGTGTTGCCCCATTCTCGAGATCCCGTATCAGAGTCCGGGATGACGTGATTACCGTGAGTTCGGTATCGGAATCATGCCTTTTTGCATCAAAACAGCTCTGTGTCGTCGATGGTCAGTAGTCCGTCGTAATAATATGTTATATTTTCACAGGTCGTATGTTCAATGTAATTATTACAACTCTGCGATTCTTATCCAAACCTCACGTTAATTAGGGATTTTGTTGGCGGTTGGTGGTCTCAAAATCATTACTTTTGACGTTCAGGCTAAAGCGAAGCTGAGGTGTGGAGTGGGAAAAAACCCAGTCTAAAAGTGGCAACCCAAACTCTACGCTACTGGCCCTGAATTCCGAACTCCGGATTTATTTATTCTTAGCGGAGTCGGCCTCACGTTCTCGTTCTCTTTTTATGCGGTATTGTTTCCGTAGCCATCTGCGCCATCTGGCGCTCTGTTCCTCGTGTTTGGCAAGTGTCTTTGAAAAGGCACGTCCATCACCATTTGGTTTGGCAACCATGTACATGTAATCATGATGTGCAGGAAACAAGGCGGCTTTAATGGAACTCATACCCGGATTTGTGATCGGTCCGGGTGGAAGTCCCCTGTTTTCATATGTGTTATAAGGATTATCGATCTTGTAA